>NZ_JAPEMC010000006.1 GCF_026343115.1 Streptomyces sp. NBC_00102 | reverse complement strand
TCCAGTTCCTTCCGCAGCGCGAGGACGTCTTCAACGGTGCCGAACAGGAGGACATCGAGCGCAAGACCCCGCTGTGGGGCGTGCTGGAGTCGATCCGCCCCGGCGACGTGCTGGTGATCGCGGCGCAGGGGAGCCACTTCACCGGCTGCCTCGGCGACATGCTGGTGCGCTACTTCAAACTGCGCGGCGGCGCCGGGATCGTCGTGGACGGACGGGTGCGGGACGCGGCCCGGATCAGGGCCCTCGGCGTGCCGGTCTGGTGCACCGGAGTCACTCCGCACTACGCCTCGCAGACCGAGCTCTTCCCCTCCGCGTTCAACGTGCCGGTGGGCGTCGGCGGCACCCTGGTCACCCCCGGGGACCTGATCGTGGCCGACGAGGACGGCGCCGTGGTCGTACCGCAGGACCGGGCGGTCCCGCTGGCCGAGGACTCGCTGCTGCACCAGGACCGCGAGGCGTTCGCACGCCGCCGCCTCGACGAGGGCGGCCTCCTCTCCGACTACTACCCGCTCACCGGTGAGGGGCTGGACGAGTACCTGGCGAGCAGGGCGGCGACCTGACCGACCGCGCCGTCCGTACGGGGGGACGAAGAGGCCCCGTACGGACGGCGCGGTCGGCACGGTCCTACCTCAACGGAGGCCGTAGTAGAGGGAGTTGTGCGCGGTGTCCGGAAGGTAGAGCACGTCGTGACCGTCCGAGTCGCGTCGCACCGCGAGCCGGTCCGCGCTCACGCCCGGCGCGGCGGACTGCGCGGTCCAGGCCCCGTCCGCCGACTGCGTCGCGGAGTAGACCCGGTCGGTGCCCGAGGTGGTCACGTAGTAGACCCGCTTGGTGTCCGTCTCGTCCCAGGTGATGCCGAGGGCGGCCGCGGTCTGCCCGCCGGCGTACACGATCTTCTCGACCCAGTCGCTGCCGCTCGGATAGGCGTAGTACACGCGGAAGTTGCCGCCGCTGTCGGCCGAGCGGTAGCGGTAGGCGACCTTCGGGGTGGAGCCGTCGAGGGTGAGCTTGGCGCTCTGCACCGCCGGACCGGTGTAGGCGTTGTCGATGCTCCACTCCTCGCCCGCGGTGAGGTCCTGGATCACGTCGGAGGTGGCGGGCGTGACCGGGGTGGTGACGGTCGCGCTCGTACTGTCCGCGAAGGCGCCGGTCGACGGGTCGTAGGTCAGGTACGAGAGCTGGTGGCGGAACGCGGTCGCCGGCGCCTTCGCCCACTCGAAGAGGATGTGGACGCGTCCGGAGGCGTCCACCGTGATGTCGTCGGGGTACACCGAGCGGTTCAGCGCGCCGGCGAAGGTCGCGACCGTGCTCCAGCTGGAGTTGGCGTTGTCCCAGCGGTACAGCTTGCCGGGTCGCTGGTCGGAGCCCGCACCCACGCGGGCGGCCAGGTACAGGTCTCCGTTGGGCGCGGTGGTGACGACCGGATAGGTGATGCCCACGCCCTGGTCGGGCAGTTCGGACGCGTGGTCGGTGACGTCGCCGCCGGGGGCCTCGGTGCGGAAGTAGCGCCAGGCGTTGGCGTGCATGGAGGTGAAGACGTGCAGCCGTCCGCTGCCGTCCCGTGCGATCGACGGCTGGTTGTGCCCGTTGTCGTCGGCGAACTCGGCCTGCTGCCCGTCGCTGTTCAGCAGCGGCAGCCTGCTCCAGACCCCGTCCGGGTCGCGCCGTGCGATGGCGGGCCGGTGCGTCGCGGCCGTCGATCCCGGCTCGTCGAAGGCGAAGTACGTGTACTGGCCGCGGCCCTTGTACGTGGCCACCGGCGTCCACCAGGCGGCCTGGTTCGACGAGTCCATCGTGTACGGGACCTTCTCGATCACCGTCGCCGCGGCTGCCGTGCCCTGCGCGGTGTCGGCCCCGGCGGCCGGCACGGGCAGGAGGAGGGCGGCCAGGGCCGTGGCCGAGGCGGTGTACGTGCGTGCCGTGGGACGTCGCATGATGAGCTCCTTTGCTCTTCGCGGATGCGGGCGTGCAGATGACGCGGACGGAGGCGGCCCGAAGGCCGACCGGATGCGGCCGTCGTACGGGGTGGGGTACGGGGCGGGACCCGGCGCAAGCGTGCGGTGTTCGCCGGGCCCGGAATCCGGCGCCATGGCCTCTCGCGCGGACCGGGTGGGCGCGCGGGGCCTCAGTGCCTGCGGACAGGGTGCGCGCGGGGCCTCAGCGCTTGATGAACGCGGCGACCTCCTCGCCGGCCTGCTTCATCGCGTCCTTCGGCTTCGCCGTGCCGACGAGGACGGCCTGCACCTGCTTGGCGACGGCCTCCTCGATCTGGGAGTTCTGCGCGAACTGCCAGAACGGGCTGCCGGTCGCCGTCTTGGTGATCTTGCTCGTCCACTCCATGGAGAAGGTGTCCTTGGCGACCTCGGGGGCGGCGAGACCCGCGGTGGTGGACGGCGGCAGCGCGCGCTCGGTGAAGTACCGGGAGGTGGTGGCCAGGTCGGTGGTGGTGTGCAGCGCGAACTCCGTCGCCGCGTCCTGGCCCTTGCCCTTCACGATCGCGATCACGCCGCCCCACAGCAGCGCCTGCGGCGTGTCCCCGGCCTTGAGCACGGGGCGTTCCATCGGCTGCATGGCGTCGGCCAGCGTCTTGTCCTTCGACTGGGCGGAGGTCACACCCTTGCCGATGATCGCGTCGTCGTAGAAGGCGGCCTTGCCCTGCCCGAACAGGGCGCGCGCGTCGAAGCGGTCGACGTCGGCGGCGATCAGCTTCTCGTCGTGCAGCTTCTTGTACCAGGTGACCGCGTCGATCGAGGCGTCGTCGCCTATGGTGACCTTCCCGTTGTCGAGCAGCTTGCAGCCGAAGGTCTGCATCCACGGGAAGATGTCCTTGAGCTGCGCGACCTTGGTGGCGGCGGCGTACGGCACGACACCGCCGCCGAGCCCCTTCAGCTCCCGCAGCGCGGCCTCGAACTCCTCGACGGTGGTGGGGTGCTCCTTGATCCCGGCCTTCGCCAGGAGCTTGGAGTTGGCGATCACACCGATCGATCCGGTGTTCCACGGCAGCCCGTACTGCGTACCGTCGTACGTACCGCTGTTCAGCGCCACGTCCGTGTAGCCGCCCTTGCCGGCCACCGGGCCGAGGTCGGCCAGCTTGCCCATCTGCGCCATCGCGGCGAGCCAGGCGATGTCGAGGTGCACGGCGCCGGTCGTCTCCCCGCCGCCCAGCTTGAGGGTGAGCTGGCTGAGGTACTCGTTGTACGGGTACGACACCGCGCGGATCTTGGAGTTCTGGGACTTCTCCCATGCCGCGATGATCTTCTCGATCGACGGCTTGGCGGCTTCCTCGTTGAGCGACCAGGAGCTGAAGTCGAAGTCCTTGGACTTCGGGTCGCCGCCGTTGGTGGTGGAGCCCGCGCCGGACGGAGCGCAGGCGCTGAGCACACCGGCGCCCGCCAGACCGAGCGCGCCGATGCCGAACATGCGCAGCGCGCCGCGACGGCTGATGCCAGAGGTGGTCATGATCTCTCCATGGGGGAGTGTGCGGGAGGGGAGGTACGTGCGGGCGCGGGACGGCCCCGCGGGGTCAGCTCTTGACCGAACCGGCGGTCATGCCGCCGACGAGATAGCGCTGCAGGAACATGAAGGCGACGACCACCGGGATGGAGACCACGAGCGACGCCGCCATCAACTGGGGCCAGGAGGTCTGGAACTCGCCGATGTAGGTGGAGACGAGGCCGGGAGGCAGGGTCTGCTTCTCCTTGTCCGCCAGGGTCAGCGCGAAGATGAAGTCGTTCCAGCCGCGGACGAAGGCGAAGAGCCCGGCGGCGACCATCCCGGGCGCGGCCAGCGGCGCCACGATGGAGTGCAGCGTCCGCCACCGGGAGGCGCCGTCGATGGACGCCGCTTCCAGCAGGGCGTCCGGGATGGTGTCGAAGATGCCCTTCAGCATCCAGACGCACAGCGGCATGGTGAACGTGGTGAAGGAGAGCACCAGCGCGGTGTACGTGTTGAGCATGCCGAAGCTGGAGAAGACCGTGTACAGGGTCACCAGCAGCAGCGCCTGGGGGAACATCTGGGAGGCCAGCACCAGGTGCATCAGCGACCGCCGCCCCCGGTAGCGGAACTTGGAGAACGAGTAGCCCATGTACGTGGCGACCACCACGCTCAGCACGGCGGTGATCGAGGCCACGATGAGCGAGTTGACCATGTACTTGATCAACTGGTCGTTGTCGGCCAGGGCCGTGAAGTTGTCGAGCGTGAGGTCGGTGGGTATCAGCTTCGGCGGGAACTGGAAGGTCGACTCGGGGGTGCTCAGCGCGGTGGCGAGCAGCCAGTAGACCGGCAGCAGACCGAAGGCGCCGATGACGACGACCGCACTCCAGGCGGCGATCCGCGAGCGCAGCAGGTCCTTGCGCATGCGGCGCCGGGTGCTGCCCCCGGCCCGGGTGGCGGACGATCGGGGCCGGTCCACGGCGGACAGCGGGGTGGAGGTGGTGGAGGTCATCAGGCGTCGCCCTTCCGCTCGGTGATCCTGAGGTAGACGACGACGAGCAGCAGCAGGAGCAGCATCCACAGTCCGCCCAGTGCGGTGGCCCGGCCGATGTCGAAGCCCTTGAACGCGGTCTGGTAGACGGCGGTCGCGAAGGTCTCGGTGGTGCCGGCCGGTCCGCCGCCGGTGAGCACGTAGATGGTGTCGAAGTGCTGGAAGTTCCAGATGAACTCCAGCAGGAGCACGATCGAGGCGACACCGCGGATCTGCGGCCAGGTGACGTTGAAGAAGCGCCGGACCGAGCCCGCGCCGTCCATCGAAGCCGCCTCGTGCAGCTCCTTGGGCACGGTCTGCAGACCGGCCAGCAGCATCACCATCATCCAGGGGAAGCTGGCCCAGGTCTTGGTGACGATGACGGCGAGCATCGCGGTGCCGGGCTGACCGAGCCAGGCCACCGACTCCTCGATGATCCCGGCCTTCATGAGGACGCCGTTGAGCACCCCGTAGTTCGCGTTGAAGATCCACATCCAGAGGAAGGAGACCACCACGCCCGGGATCACCCAGGGGAACAGGAACAGGCCGCGCAGGAAACCACTGCCCTTGAGCCCGGTGTTCAGCGCGAGCGCGAGCGCCAGGCCGAGCACGAAGGGGACGAGCGTGGCGCCGACGGTGAAGACCAGCGTCTGCTTGAGGATGGTGAGGAAGTCGCCGTCCAGCCAGTACGTGAAGTTGTCCAGGCCGACGAACTCCCGGCCCGGCAGCCGCAGATCCTGCTTGAAGAAGCCGGTGAACAGCGCCGACAGCAGCGGGTAGAAGATGATCGCCGCGAAGAGGGCGAGTCCCGGAGCGGTCAGCAGCAGGGCGAACGCACCGTTGGAGAGCCGTCCGCCGGTCCGTTGACGGGGCGGGGGCGCCTTCTGGGGAGGTGCGGCCGTACTCATGGGTCTGTCCTCTCAAACGGTGGCGGGAGCGCCGGGGCCCTGGGCGAACACCAACCCTGCTCCAGTGAATACAAGTTGCAGCATGCGGGATCGTTCTCCATATCGTGCGATGGAGTCAACCCTTTTGGTTGGTGAATCGCCGTTTCTGTGCGGGGCCGGCGAACTCGCGCCACCTGCTCCGAACACGCGCTTCTGCGCGCGGCCACCGGACCGGTGGCCGCAACGGAACTTACAACGAATCCCACTGACTGAACAGTGGTTGCACAATGTGGATGTGATGTACGTTCAAGACCGCTCCGCTGCGGCGGAGAGTGTCCGAGCATCACACCGAGGAGGCCGCACGTGCGGGAAGAAGAGGTCCATTACGACATCGCCGTGATCGGCGGCGGATTGGCGGGGACCTGCGCGGCCATCGCCGCGGCCCGGCTCGGCCGACGCGTCGCCCTGGTCAACAACCGGCCCGTGCTGGGCGGCAACGCCAGCAGCGAGATCCGCGTCTGGGTCTGCGGCGCCACCGCACACGGCGTGCACCGCTGGGCCCGCGAGACCGGCATCATGGGCGAGCTGTACACCGAGAACCAGTACCGCAACCCCGAGGGCAACCCCTACTACTGGGACCAGGTCGTCCTCGACGCCGTCCGCGCGGAACCCAACATCGACCTCTACCTCAACACCGACGTGCGCGAGGTCGACGCGAGCGGCCCCGACGACAGCCGCCAGGTGCACTCCTGCACCGGCTGGATGATGGGCTCCGAGCGCCGTATCACCTTCCACGCGCACCACTTCCTCGACTGCACCGGAGACGGCCTGCTCGGCCACCTCGCCGGCGCCCACTACCGCATAGGCCGCGAGGCGCAGGCCGAGTTCGACGAGCCCTGGGCGCCGGCCGAGGCGGACCGGGCGCTGCTCGGTTCGACGATCCTCTTCCACAGCAGGGACACGGGAGCGCCGGCGAAGTTCGTACCGCCCGCCTACGCCAAGGACCTGTCGACCACACCCATCCTGCGCAACCGCATCCTGCGCACCGGGGACAACGGCTGTGACTACTGGTGGGTCGAGTGGGGCGGCGAACTCGACACCGTCCACGACAACGAGCGCATTCGCGACGAGCTCCAGTCCGTGATCATGGGCATCTGGGACCACATCAAGAACTCCGGCGAGTTCCCGGACGCGGCGAACCTCACCCTGGAATGGGTCGGCAGCCTCCCCGGCAAGCGCGAATACCGCCGCTTCCTCGGCGACCACGTCCTCACCCAGCAGGACATCCTCCAGCAGCGCCAGTTCCCCGACCGGATCGCCTTCGGCGGCTGGTCCGTGGACCTCCACCCCGTCCAGGGCATGTACGCCGACGAGCCCGGGGCGCGCCAGCGGTACGCGGACGGCATCTTCCACATCCCGCTGCGCTCCCTGTACTCGGCGAACGTCACCAACCTGCACTTCGCCGGGCGCAACATCTCCGCCACCCACATCGCCTTCGGGGCCACCCGCGTCATGGCCACCTGCGCGACCCTCGGCGAGGCCGCGGGCACCGCCGCGGCCCTGTGCGTCACCGAGGGCCTCACCCCGCGCGAACTCGCCACGAAACAGCCGGAACTGGTGCGCCGCACCCTGCTGCGTCAGGACGCCTCCGTGATCGGCGTCGCCGACGACGACCCCGGCAACCTGGCGCGCACGGCCCGCGTCAGCGCCTCCTCCCACCTGGCCCGCCTGGCTGCCGAGCCCACCGAGGGTGCGCCCGGCGCTCCGTACCCGCTCACCCGCGACCTCGCCCTCCTCCTGCCGGTGGACCCCGCACTCGACACGGTCGACCTCCTCGTCCACGGCGCCCCCGACGGCCGCGACCGCGAACTCACCGTGGAACTCTGGGGCACGGGCAACCCCGAGAACGCGGTTCCCGCCGACCGTCTCCTCACGACCACGGTCACCGTCCCGTCCGGCGGCCCGCACTGGGTCACGGCCCGCCTCGACCACCGCCCCGACACCCCCCGGAACGCGATCCTCATCGTCCGGGCCTGCCCGGACACGGCCCTGGTCCTGCTTCCCGAACGCACCGACGGCGTCCTCGCCCTGCGCAGGAAGGCCGAAGGGGACGCGGCCGTCGACCACGACATCCCGGAGGAGGACGGCCAGCTGGTCCTGGAATGGCAGGCCCGCGGCCTGCGCCGCCAGACCTTCGCCTTCCGGGCGGCCCCCGCCACCACGGCGTTCCACCCCGAACGGGCCGTGGGCGGATACCAACGACCCTACGGCGGACCGAACCTGTGGTCCTCCGCCCCGGCGGGCACCGAGGAGTGGCTCCGTCTCGACTGGCAGGACGAGCAGGAACTCAGCGAGACACGCCTGGTGTTCGACGACGACGTCGACGAGTACCTCAACAACCTGCACCGCCACCGCACCCCGTACGAGGTCATGCCGGAACTCGTGCGCGACTACCGCGTCCAGAGCCAGGACGCCGAGGGGCGGTGGCACACACTCCTGACGGTGACGGACAACCGGCGCCGCCACCGCGTGCACGCGCTGAAGGACGCGGACGGCGGCCCCGTACGCACCCGGGCGCTGCGGCTCGTGGTCGACGCGACGCACGGGGCACGGCACGCACACGTGATCGCCTTCAAGGCGTACGGCGCGTAACGGCACGCGAAAGGGGGCCGGTGGAGGCCGATCGGCCTCCACCGGCCCCCTTTCGCGTGCGCGTCAGAGCGCGCCGAGTGCCTGACTGATGGCGTCGGCGGCCTCGATGACCTCGCGGACGAGGGCGAGACGCTGCCCCTCGGTCCGCTGCCCCTCGGTGTCGGAGCGCTCCCCGAGCAGCGAGGCCGGACCCCACAGGGAGATGGCGGCGACCACGTCCCCCGAAGCGTCACGGACGGGCGCGGCCAGGGATGCACGGCCCAGGGCGCGCTCCTCGGCCTCGACGGCGTACCCGGTGCGCCGGACGGTCTCGATCTCGGTGTCGAGGAGGTCGTGACTGGTGGTCGTGTACTCGGTGTGCGCGTCGAGGGGATCGCCCAGCAGCTTGCGACGCTCCCTCGGGGAGAGTCCGGTGAGCAGGCACTTGCCGATGCTCGTGGCGTGCAGTGGGGCGGTGTGCCCGGCCTGCGTATAGGACTTGGGCGCGCGCGGGCCCTCGAAGTTGCCCAGGAACATCAGCTCGCCACCGCGGCGCACGGCCACGTTGGCACCGAGCCCGGTTCGGGTGGCGAGGCCCTGGAGCACCATGCGGGCGGCCCGGTGCACGGCGTGGCGGTTGGTGGCGGTGGCGGCGAGGGGGAGGAGGCCGAGGCTGAGCCGGTACAGGTTGCTGACCGGGTCGCGTTCGACCATGTCGAGGCGTTCCAGGGTGGACAGCAGTCTAGAGGTGGTCGACGAGCCCAGTCCGGTCAGCTCGGCGACGTCGGAGACACGGAGTTCGGGCCGACCGGAGTCGAGTGCGCGCAGCACCGAGACCGCTCGTTCAACACTCTGGTTCGTCCCGGCATCAGTCCCCCGCGTAGCCATGACCCTCCTTGTTTTGCAAACGGCTTGCACTATCTGCATCAGCATATCGCGCATGATCGATGCCCGTACGGGGAACAGCGGCCGAGGCGGTTCCGCGACGGCATGCGGGGGAGGGCGCGGTAGCTTCGCGGAACTGACAGGTCACGGGGCGAAGACGTCCGGACCCGGTGAGCCCGGTGAGCCCGGTGAGCTCGGTGGGCCCGGACGCGTGACCGGTGGTCAGGCGGTGGGGCAGGACGCCTCCGCCCCGTCCGCCGCCGACAGGAAGCGTCGCTGAGCCTCCTCCACGGCCGCCGTCTCGGCCGGCTCGTCCGGGTGGTCGAAGTGGCCTGCCCGCAGGACGAGGAGTTCGCGCGGCCCGGCCAGCGCGTTGTGTATCGCGAACTGCCCCGGTGGGGGTACCGACGGGTCGAAGAGGGCGGCGGCCACATGGACCGGGATGCGAAGGTGGCGGGCAGCGGTCGCGGCGTCGAAGTACGCCAGGACGTCCAGCACCGAGGGGTCCTCGGCGAGTCGCGTACGCACCGACTCCCCGCTGCCCGTGCACGGCAGTGTCACCCGCAGCGGATGGTTCCCGAAGGTCGGCACCGTCAGGCCGGCGGCATGGAAACGGTCGTCCCAGGGAAGCGCCAACGCCCCGATGCCGCCGCCGAAGCTCGTGCCCAGGTAGGTCAGCCGATCGGCGGCCTCGGGCACCAGCCGCTGGAGTGCGGTGGCCGCGCACCAGACGTCCGCCACGCAGCCGCCGATGAGGTACGACTCCCGTGCGCCGATGCCCTGCAACACGTGCCCGGCCGAATTCGGGGGCACGCCCGGCAGCAGGCTCCGCGTTCCGAGCCCGCGCAGACACGGCCAGATGGTCGCGGTCCTTGCCGGGGCCTGCCAGGGGTCCGGCGCTTCCCGGCCTCCGTAACCGTGGGTCGCCACACAGCCCTGCGTGACGCGTCCGTCGGCCGGGACGGTCAACCAGCCCCCGATCCGGACACCGTCGGTCGACGTGTACGAGATGTCGGCGACCCGCACGCCGTCCACGGTGGTCCAAGGCCCCTCGATCCGCGGCTCCGGGTCGACGCTCGTCGCACGCGCCCAGCGCTCCTGCCAGAAGTCGGCGAAGTCGTCCGGGCCTTGAGGAGCCTCCACGGCGAGGAGGCGCGGCAGGTCGTACCCGTGAGTGGGGTCGAACGGGAAGTCATGCGGCAGCGGGCTGAGTTCACTGCCGTCCGAGGTGAGTGGATGGGTGAGCACGATCTCTCCTGGTTCGGTGTGCGCGGTGGTCCCGCACGCCGTTCCGGAACGGCTCTCGACACGACGTGCCGTGTCCGGCGGACGCTGGGTCCCGGGTACGGGCCTGGCCTGCCGGCTGGGTGGTCACGGCAGTGGTTCCGACGAGGACGACGGCGATCCGGTGCTGGGGGGGCTTCGGGGGAAGACCTCACGATCCCCGCCGGCACGATCCCCGTCGCGATCATCATCGCCCGCGCGACCATACGGTGGTTCACCCGCGCCCTGCAACAGGTCGTGGCTCGGCGCTCCGGCCGGACTTCTTCGCCGGCGCTCATCGACGCGACGTCACACAGGTGCCCGCCGGGACGCGCCCGCCGTGCACGTACGCGCCGTGGACACGCCTGCCGTGGACGCGCCGGTGCGGGTGCGTCCCTCGCCACCGTCTCGCGCGCATACCCGAAAGACGTGTCGTTCCGGTAGGGCGCAGATCACCATCCCGGGACCATTGACGCCCCTGACTCAAACCGGTTTAGTGAGGGCCAGTTGATCGTCTAAACCGGTTTAGAGGCCGAATAGGTCGATCAAAACCATTTCAAACCCCTTTGCCCGGTTGTCGGCAAGGCGGAGAGCGGAAGGCGCGCCATGGCCCGCAGGCCCACCATCGACGACGTCGCACGGCGTGCGGGTGTCTCGCGCAGTTCCGTCTCGTTCGCCCTGAACGACCGGCCCGGGATCGCCGAGGAGACCAAGGCGCGCATCCTCGCCGCCGCGGCCGAACTCGGCTGGACGCCGAGCCGCCCCGCGCGGGCCCTCTCGCTCGGCAAGGCAGGCGCCTTCGGGCTCGTCCTCGCCCGGGAACCCGACCTCATCGGCGCCGACCTGTTCTTCCCCGCGTTCATCGCGGGCGTCGAGGTGGTCCTCGGGGAGCGCGGCGACGGGCTCATGGTGCACCTCACCACCCCCGAGCGGGAGCGGTCCGTGTACGAACGGCTGGCCGCCGACCGCCGGGTGGACGGTGTGCTCCTCACCGACCTGCGCCACGACGACCCCCGCCCCGGCCTCGTGCACCGGCTCGGACTGCCCGCCGTCGTGGTCGGGCAGAGCGAGTGGGGCGACGGCCTCAGCTCGGTGAGCCTCGACGACCGGCCCGCCTACGTGGAAGCCGTACGGCGCCTGGCGGAGCTGGGACACCGGCGCATCGCCCACGTCGAAGGGCCCCAGGAGTTCCGCCACGCGCACCGGCGCCGGGCGGCCTGGCAGGAGACGCTGCACTCCCTCGGCCTGCCCGAAGGGCCCGTGCGGCCCGGCGGCTTCACGGCGGAAGGCGGAGCGCGGGCCACCCGCGAGCTGCTGTCGCTCCCCGAACCGCCCACCGCGATCGTCTACGGGAACGACCAGGCCGCCATGGCCGGGCTGTCCGTGGCCCAGGAGCTGGGCGTTCCGGTACCGGAACGTCTCTCCGTCGTCGGCTACGACGACACCAGCCTCACCCGCTACACCCACCCGCCGCTCTCCTCCGCCCGCGCCGACGCGCGCGGCTGGGGTGAGGCGGCGGCCCGCGCCCTGGACCGGGTGCTGGCCGGCGAGGAGGTGGCGCATGTCGTGCTGCCGCCCGCCGAGTTCGTCCCCCGCGCCTCGATGGGCCCGGCGCCCCGCGCCTGACGGCCGGGCCGGCGGCCCGGTGGGGCGCGGCAAGGAATGTCCGTCCGGCGACGAGGCCGGGCGTGAACAGTTCGGAGAGTTTGCATGCTGAGGAGAACGGCGTACTCGCTGCTCGTGCTCGCCCTCGCGAGTGCAGTGACCGCCTGCGGCCGGTCGGCCCCGGACCAGCAGACCGCGGCGAACGCGCGCGGCCCCATCACGGTCTGGCTGTCCAACAACGCCCAGGAGGTGGCCTGGGGCGAGAGCATGGTCGCCGCCTGGAACAAGAGCCACCCGGACCAGCACGTCACCGCCCAGCAGATCCCGGCGGGCAAGACGTCCGAGGAGGCGATCAGCGCCTCGATCATCGCGGGCACCAGCGCCTGCCTGGTCTTCAACACCGCGCCGGCCTCGGTGCCGACCTTCGAGAAACAGAACGGCCTCGTGCCGCTCAGCGACTTCCCCGACGGCGACGCCTACATCCAGCAGCGCGGCGGCGGACTCACCGACCAGTACAAGTCTCAGGACGGCAAGTTCTACCAACTGCCGTGGAAGAGCAACCCGATCATGATCCTCTACAACAAGAAGATCTTCGCGAAGGCCGGTCTCGACCCGGAACACCCGCAACTGGCCACCTACAGCCAGTTCCTGAAGACCTCCCGCACCCTCGTGCACAGCGGCGCGGCCAAAGCCGCGATCTGGCCCGCACCCAGCAGCGAGTTCTTCCAGTCCTGGAACGACTTCTACCCCGCCTTCGCCGCGCAGAGCGGCGGCAAGCAGCTGATCGAGGACGGCGAGCCGCAGTTCGACTCACCGGCCGGCCGTCAGGCCGCGGCCTTCTGGCGCACGATGTACGCCGAGAAGCTGGCGCCCCAGGAGGCGTACCCCGGTGACGCCGTGAACGACGGGAGGGCCGCCATGGCCACCGTCGGGCCCTGGGCGGTCGCCGCGTACAAGGACAACGTCGACCTCGGCGTCGTACCCGTACCGACCGCCGCCGGGACGTCGCCGGACGACACGTACTCCTTCAGCGACGAGAAGTCCGCCGCCATGTTCAGCGCCTGCCGCAACCGGGCCACCGCCTGGGACCTGCTGAAGTTCGCCACCTCCGCCCAGCAGGACGGGAAGTTCCTCGACGCGACCGGGCAGATGCCGATGCGCGAGGACCTGACCTCCCGCTACCCGGACTTCTTCGCGAAGAAGCCCGTGTACACGGCGTTCGCACGGCAGGCCCAGCACGTCGTCGAGGTGCCCAACGTGCCGGGCTCCGTCGACATCTGGCAGGCGTTCCGCGACGAGTGGACGAAGTCCGTCGTCTTCGGTGAGGAACCCACCGGAACCGGACTGCGCAAGGCCTCGGACAAGATATCCAAGCTGCTCGACGAGTACGGAGACCCGTCATGACGAAGCTCCGTCCCACCGCGACCGCGACCGCGACCGCGACCGTCACCGCCGGTACCACCGCTACCGCTGCCACCACCGCGACCGCCGCCGCTTCCGCCGGCGCCGCGGGCCGGGCCTCCGGCCGGGCCCCGGGTGAAGCGGCCGGAATCCGCCACCGGCGGGCACGCTCCAGGACCGGCGCGCTCTTCGTGACGCCGTACGTCCTCTTCCTGGCGCTGGTCTTCGCGGTCCCGATGGTCTACACCCTGTGGATCTCCGTCCACCGCTTCTACTTCACCGCCCCCGGAACACACGTCGACTCACCGTGGGTCGGGCTCTCCAACTACCGGGACGTCTTCACCGACCCGGTCGTGGGCCGCGCCTTCCTCAACATCGCCGTCTTCCTCTTGATCAACGTGCCGCTCACGGTGATCCTGTCGCTCGTCCTGGCCTCCGCGCTCAACGCGAAGATCCGCTTCCGCGCCTTCTTCCGCGCCGCCTACTACCTGCCGTACATCACGGCGAGCGTGGCGCTGGTCGCCGTGTGGCAGTTCCTGTTCGGCTCGGACGGTTTCGTCAACAACCTCCTCGGCTCGCACGCGCCGGACCCCTCGTGGCTGGTCAACTCGCATCTCGCGATGCCGATGATCGCCTTCTTCGTCACCTGGAAGCAGCTCGGCTTCTTCGTGATGCTCTACCTCGCCGCCCTCCAGAACGTCGGCAAGGAGCTGTACGAGGCGGCCTCCGTCGACGGCGCGGGCCGGGTGCGGCAGTTCTTCGCGGTGACCGTGCCCGGAGTGCGGCCCGCCACGACCCTCGTGCTGATCTACGCGATCATCACCGGCGCCAACCTGTTCAGCGAGCCCTACCTGCTGACCGGCGGCGGCGGCCCCGACCACGCCTCCACCTCGCCCGTCCTCCTCATGTACCAGAAGGGCATCGAACAGGGGCACCCCGACTTCGCCGCCGCGCTGGGCGTGGTCCTCGTCGCCTTCGTCCTCGTCATCTCGCTGGTCGCACGCAAACTCTCCGAGAGGGGCAACTGACATGAGCGCCTCCCACCCCGCCTCCGCCCCGGTCACCCCGGTGACGGGCCGGCCCTCCTCGGACCTGCCGGACCCCACCGGGCAGGCCGGCAGGCGCCGCCCCTGGGGGACCGCCGCCAAGTACACCGTTCTCTCACTCGGCGCGGTCGCCTTCCTCTTCCCCTTCTACTACATGGTCGTCGGCTCCCTGCGGAAGACGACCACCGGCGACCTGTCCTCCGCCGTTCCGTCCGGGCTCACCGGCGGCAGCTACACGGCGGTCGACGGGGCGATCTCGCTGGGCCGTTCGCTGCTCAACTCCGGAATCATGACGATCGGAGTCCTGCTCTGCACTCTCGTCTTCGGGGTGCTCGCCGGCTACGCACTGGCCCAGCTGCACTTCCGCGGCCGGGGCACGGTCTTCGCCTCGCTGCTGCTCGTCCAGATGGTGCCCTTCCAGCTCCTGACGCTGCCGCTCTACGTCCTCGTGGTCCGCGACTACGGACTGGGCGACAACTACCTCGGGATGATCCTCCCGTTCGCGATCAACTCGACGGCCGTCTTCCTCTTCCGCCAGTTCTTCCTCCAGCTGCCGCAGTCCCTCTTCGAGGCCGCCCGCCTCGACGGCGCGGGCGAACTGCGCATCCTGTGGAGGATCGCCCTGCCGATGGCGCGGCCCGCCGTGCTGTCGGCGATGCTGCTGACCTTCATCGGGCCGTGGAACGAGTTCCTGTGGCCGTTCCTGGTCACCAAGAACGCCGACATGCAACCGCTGGCGGTCTCCCTCGCCAGCTTCCTGTCCAACCTTCAGGGCACGGTCGCCAACCCGACCGGCGCCCTGCTGGCCGGCGCCTGTGTGCTGGCCGCCCCCGCAGTGGCCCTGTTCGTCCTGTTCCAGCGCCACTTCACCTCGACCGACATCGACTCCGGAGTAAAGGGCTGATCCCCGCATGAGCACCACCAGCACCACCTCGACCATCCCCTACCGCCTCGTCCGCAAGGGCCTGGTCATGTCCCCGCTGCCCGGCGAGGCCGACGAAGCGGAGGGAGTCCTCAACCCGGCGTCGGGACGCACCCCCGACGGCCGCCTGCACCTGCTGCCGCGCCTGGTCGCCGAGGGCAACGTCTCCCGCGTCGGCCTCGCCGAGGTCACCTTCACCGACGGCGTCCCCAGCGGCGTCGAGCGGCGCGGCGTCGTCCTCGCGCCCGACGAGGGCTGGGAGCGCGGCACCAACAACGCCGGCGTCGAGGACCCGCGCGTCACCTGGGTCCCCTCGCTCGGCAAGCACGTCATGTCGTACGTCGCCTACGGCCCCCTCGGCCCCAAGCCGGCCCTCGCCGTGTCCGAGAACCTGACCGAGTGGACCCGCCTCGGTCCGATCCAGTTCGCCTACCAGCCGGACCTCGACACCGACCTCAACCTCTTCCCGAACAAGGACGTCGTCCACTTCCCGGAGCCCGTACCCGGCCCCGACGGCGAGCCCGCGTACGCCATGCTGCACCGCCCTATGTGGGACCTCGGCTGGTTCCGCCCCGGCGAGGGCGTCCACCTGCCCGCCGGGATCACCGACGAACGGCCCGGCATCTGGATTTCGTACGTACCTGTCGCCGAGGTCGAGGCCGACATCCGCGCCCTGACCCGCCCGCGCGACCACCGGCTCGTCGCCCTGTCCGCGTACCCCTGGGAGGACCTGAAGATCGGCGGCGGACCCGCCCCGATCCGCGTGCCCGAGGGCTGGCTCCTCATCCACCACGGCGTCTCCGGCCACATCGAGGACCCCTTCGCCCAGAACCAGAAGGTCTCCTACGCGGCCGGCGCGATGATCCTCGACCCGGCCGACCCCGCCAAGGTCCTCGCCCGCTCCGACGAGCCGCTGATGGCGCCCGAGACCGAGGAGGAGCGCTCCGGCACCGTCCCGAACGTCGTCTTCCCGACCGCGATCGAGGAGATCGACGGCGAGCTGTACGTCTTCTACGGCATGGCCGACGCCCACATCGGCGTCGCCCTCCTGGAGCGCACCGCATGACCTCCGCGCCGGCCCCCCTCGGCCTCGGACTGGTCGGCTGCGGCGGCTTCGGGACGTACGTCCTGGACGCCGTGGCCGGCCTCCCCGGGCTGCGCCCGACCGCCGTCGCCGACCCCGACCCCGTACGGGCGAGGGTGCTCGGCGAACGGCACGGCGTCCCCGCGTTCGGCTCCCTCGAAGAGCTGCTGGAACGCACGGACGTGGAGGCCGTCGCCATCGCCACCCCGCCGGCCGCGCACGCCGCGATGGCCACCGCCGCGCTGCGCGCCGGCCGGCACGTGTTCTGCGAGAAGCCGCTCGCCACCACGGCGCGGGACGCCCGCGCCGTGGCCCGCGAGGCCGATCGCGCCGGGCGGGCCCTGGTCGTCGACCACGTCCTGCGCTACAACCCGCTGCTGCGCGCCCTGGAACGGCTCATGGCCGAGGGGCTGCTCGCCGCCCCGCGCCGGTTCATGTTCGAGAACGACGCCTCCGACCAGGACCTCGGCCCCGGCCACTGGTTCTGGGACCGGGAGCACAGCGGCGGCATCTTCGTCGAGCACGGCGTCCACTTCTTCGATGCGGCGCGCGCCCTGCTGGGCACCGACCCGGTCAGCGTGCGCGCGACCGCCGTACGGCGGCCCGGCGGACCCGTCGACATGGTCAGCGCCGACGTCCTCCACCCCGGCGGCGTCCTCGCCTCCCACCTCCACTCCTTCACCCACGCGCACCGCTGCGAACGCCAGTCGATGCGCCTGGACCACGGATTCGCCGAGACCCGGGTCGAGGGCTGGATCCCGGTCCGCGCCGAGATCTCGGCCTGGACCGACGAGGCGGGCGCCCGGGCCTGGGAAGAACTGCCGGACCGGGCCGCCGACCTGCTGCACGTGGACGGCTTCCGCCCCCACGGCGGGGAACGCCTCACGGTCACCGTCGAACGCGATGCCGCGAGCCCTGCCCCTGCGAGCGGACGCGGCGAAGTACGCACCGTGCCGCACCACGTCCGCGCCGTCCTCGACCTCGGCGGCGAGGCCCGCAAACCGCACGCCTACCGCGAGAGCGTCCGCGCCGCCGTCGCCGACCTGGTCCGCGTCGCACGCGACGGCGGCACCCCGGTCGCCGACGCGCTCGCCGGGCTCACCGCCGTCGCCGTCGCCGAGGCCGCCACCCTCGCCGCCGACACCGGCACCGAACAGCCCGTATCCGCCCCCGGCACCGCCCCACGACCCACCGCACCACCGCACCTCCAGGAGTCCTCATGAGCTGGTGGCAGGACGCCGTCTGCTACGAGTTGTACCCGCGCGCCTTCGCCGACTCCGACGGCGACGGCACCGGCGACCTCGCCGGAGCCACCGCCCGGCTCGACCACATCGCCGGGCTCGGCGCCGACGCCGTCTGGATCACGCCGTTCTACCCCTCGCCGCTCGCCGACGGCGGATACGACATCGCCGACCACACCGGCGTCGCCACCGACCTCGGCAGCCCCGAGGACTTCGACGAACTCACCGCCCGCGCCCACCACCTGGGCCTGAAGCTCATCGTCGACCTCGTGCCCAACCACACCTCCGACCAGCACCCCTGGTTCCAGGAGGCGCTGGCGGCAGGACCCGGCTCCGCCGCGCGCGACCGCTACCTCTTCCGCCCCGGCCGCGGGCCGCACGGCGAACTCCCGCCCAACGACTGGCAGTCGGCCTTCGGCGGCCCCGCGTGGACCCGCGTACCGGACGGCCAGTGGTACTGCCACCTCCACGCACCCGAGCAGCCCGACCTCAACTGGCGTTCCCCCGAGGTGCGGCACGCCTTTACCGGCATCCTGACGCACTGGCTGGACCGGGGCGTGGACGGCTTCCGCGTCGACGTCGCCCACGCCTTGTTCAAGGCCGATGGCTTCCCCGACGCCGGGCCCGGACAACACCAGGACCCGCTGCGCAACCACCTCATGCCCTACTACGACCAGGATGAACTGCACCCGCTCTACCGCGAATGGCGCACCCTCCTCGACACCCATCCGGCACCGCCCGGCGCGGTACCCCCGCACGAGCGGGTCATGGTCGCCGAGTCCGCCGTCTTCGACCCGGCCAGGCTCGCCCGCTACACCCGGCCCGACGAGATGCACCAGGCCTTCAACTTCGCCTTCCTGGAGGCCGCCTGGGAACCGGGCGAACTGCGCCGCGTCATCGACGCCTCGCTCTCCGCCCCCGGCGGCGGGGCCGTCACCTGGCTGCTCTCCAGCCACGACGCGGTCCGCCCTGTCACCCGCCTCGGTTCCGCCGCGCGTGCGAGGGCCGCCGCCCTGCTCATGCTCGCCCTGCCCGGCTCCGCCTACCTCTACCAGGGCGAAGAACTCGGCCTGCCGCAGGCCCGCATCCCCGACGCCCGCATCCTCGACCCGCTCTGGGAGCGCTCCGGCCACACTGAGCGGGGCCGCGACGGCTCCCGCGTCCCGCTGCCGTGGTCCGGCGACCGCGCCCCGTACGGCTTCACCACCGCGAGCGCCGACCGCACCTGGCTGCCGCAGCCGGACGACTGGGCACCCCACACCGTCGCCGCCCAGGAACACGACCCCGACTCCACGCTCACCCTCTACCGCGAGGCCCTGCGCCTGCGCCGCGCCCACCCCGCGTCCGACCCGACGGCCCCGCCCAGGTGGTACTCGGCGCCCCGCGACCCGTACCTCGCCTTCCGCCGCTCCGGCCTGACCTGCGTCGTCAACCTCGCGGACCGGCCCCTGTCCTGGACCACCCTCGGCGTGACCGGCCGCCCGGTCCTGGCCAGCGGACCGCTCGACGGCGACGCGATCCCGCCCGACACCGCCGTGTGGCTCCTCGACACCCCCGAACCGCAGTCCCCCGAAGGAGACGGCCATGGCCGCGCCCACTGAACCCGCCCCCCGCACCGATCTCTCCGGGGTCGTCAAGGCGTACGACGTACGCGGCGTCGTACCCGACCAGTGGGACGAGACCACCGCCGAGCTCTTCGGCGCCGCGTTCGTCCAGGTCACCGGCGCGCGCGCCCTCGTCACCGGCCACGACATGCGCGCCACCTCACCGGGCCTCGCGCGGGCCTTCGCCCGCGGCGCCACGGCTCAGGGCGCCGACGTCACCGAGACCGGCCTCTGCTCGACCGACCAGCTCTACTACGCCTCCGGGGCGCTCGGTCTGCCCGGTGCGATGTTCACCGCCTCGCACAACCCGGCGCGGTACAACGGCATCAAGATGTGCCGGGCCGGTGCGGCGCCGATCGGCCAGGACAGCGGCCTCGCCGAGATCCGCGCGCTCGTGGAGCGGTGGTCCGACACCGGCGCGCCCGTGCCGTCGCCCGCCGGCCCCGGCACCCTCACGCACCACGACACCCTGCGGGAGTACGCCGCCCATCTGCTCGGCCTCGTCGACCTCACGGCGATCCGGCCGCTCAAGGTCGTGGTGGACGCCGGGAACGGCATGGGCGGCCACACCGTGCCGACCGTCCTCGCGGGGCTGCCGCTCGACGTCGTACCGATGTACTTCGAGCTCGACGGCACCTTCCCGAACCACGAGGCCAACCCCCTCGACCCCGCCAACATCGTGGATCTCCAGGCCCGCGTCCTCGCCGAGGGCGCCGACCTCGGTCTCGCCTTCGACGGCGACGCCGACCGCTGCTTCGTCGTCGACGAACGAGGAGAGCCGGTCTCGCCCTCCGCCATCACCGCGCTCGTCGCCACCCGCGAACTCGCCCGCAGGCCAGGCGCGACCGTGCTGCACAACCTGATCACCTCGTGGTCCGTCCCCGAGGTCATCCGCGAGAACGGCGGCACCCCCGTCCGCACCCGCGTCGGCCACTCCTTCATCAAGGCCGAAATGGCCCGCACCGGCGCCGTCTTCGGCGGCGAACACTCCGCGCACTACTACTTCGCCGACTTCTGGAACGCCGACACCGGCATGCTCGCCGCCCTCCACGTGCTCGCCGCCCTCGGCGGACAGGACGGCACGTTGTCCGCCCTCACCGGCAGCTTCGAGCGGTACGCCGCCTCCGGCGAGATCAACTCCACCGTCTCCGACCAGTCCGAGCGCCTCGCCGCCGTCCGCGCCGCCTGGCGCGACCGCGACGGGGTCACCCTCGACGAACTCGACGGCCTCACCGTGAGCGGCCCGGACTGGTGGTTCAACCTCCGCCCCTCCAACACCGAACCCCTCCTCCGCCTCAACGCCGAAGCCCGCGACCCGCACACCATGCGGAGCCTGCGCGATGAGGTGCTGGCCCTGGTCCGTTCGTGAGACGGGCGGGCACGGCCGGTTCCGGGCGTCGTCGGACGCCGCGGGAGCCGGCGGTGTCCGGGCCGCCCCACCGGAGACCCTCGGCGCCCTCGCCGGCTGCTCGCGTCCGACCCGTCACCGCATCCAGTGCTCGCCGGTGCTCCACCCCGTGAAGCGCCGGGCACGTCCGGTGTCCGCCGTCCCGTCCTCGTCGAAGGCGCCGCCCCCGGCGACGAGGACCAGCCCCGCCAGGGCGGGGGCCAGCCGGGTCGCGACATGGGCCGGGTGACGGGCCACCTCCTGCGACAGGCCCGCGACGACCCGCCGCTGCTCCGTGGGCGGGCAGAGGGACAGGTGGAACACCATCTGGCGCCACGCGTACGCGGCGTCCTTGATCGTGCCCAACGGCCGCGGGTCGCGGTGCACACGGGCGGTCAGCCGGCACACGGTCACGAAGCAGCGGCGCGCCAGATCGGCCCACCCGGGCCGGGGGGCGATGCCCACCCGGTTCACCAGGGTGGCCAGGTTGTGCGTGGTGAGGATCTGCGCCTGTTCGATCACCGTCCCGTTCGCCGCGACCGACCTGGAGTGCGAGGTCACCTTGGCCCGCTCGGCGCACAACCGCGCGAAGCCGGGGGAGGTGCGTGCGCCGTCCGGACGGGTCAGGGCCTCGCTCGTCTCCACGATCGCCAGATTGCGGATCGCGGCGTAGTCGATGCCGTAGTAACGCTCGTACAGGGTGCCGCCGAGCAGCTCGCCCGCGTCCCGCGCGGCCTTGAGGAACTTCCGGCTGAACGTGCCCATGAAGATGTCGGCGGCCAGCTCCTCCACGAACGGGGCCCCGAGGTCGCAACCGCGGTCGAGGACTCCGAACTCGCGGACCAGCGGGTTGGGCAGGAGCGTCCCCGGGAAGGCCTGCACGGCCAGCTCGCCCAGATGCCGCAGCACGGAGAGCGCACCTTCACCGTCCGCCGCGCCCGGTGCCGCCGATCGCTGCCCCGCCACCGCCCGCACCCAGGGCAGTTCCTCGACGCGCACCTGGCGCTCCAGATCGAGCAGGAGCACGGAGCGGCGGTCGCGGAACGCCCGGTAGTTCGCGGCCATCACGGCTCGCAGCGTCTCGTCGACGTACGCGTGTGCGGTGGTGGCGGCGACCAACTGCGGCACCAGTTGGGCCATGACCTCGGCGGACGGGACGACGCCCCGCTCCACGAGCGTGCCGAGCGGAGCGCTCAGCGCGGACCCGACCACCCGGGCGACCGTGTCCGGGACGACGGCTCCGGCGGGCAGACCGGTCTCCCGGCTCTCCTCCTCGGTAACCGGACCCAGGAGCGGGGCCACGTCGGTGATTCCCGCCTCCAGCGGATACACCGCGAGCCGGCCCAGCATCAGCTGGGCCGAGGCGTGATGGGAAGGCAGCGCCGCCTGCTCGGCCTGGCGGCGGCGCAACGCCGAGTGCGTGGCCGAGCCGGGCAGACCACGCCGCCGCACCATCGACCGCACCGCGTGCCGCAGCAGGCCGAGCCGGCGCGGTTCCAGCGGCCGCCCGGCGACGGCCTCCTCCAGCGCCGCACGGAGAATGCCCAGATTCTCCTTGGGGCTGCGGTGCTTGGTGCACAAGGTGTGTTCCGCCGCCAGCCGCCGGTAGCGGCCGAGCAGAACCTCGCCCTCGGCCAGCCAGTCGGCGTCCGGGGCGAGTTCGAGGACGCAGCCGTCCCGCGCCGTCCGCAACCAGTGGACGAGCAGCTCGTCGCCGAACGGCTGCCACACGGCGAGCGCCTCGCGCTGGGCCTCGACGGCTGCGTTGGGCCGCCGCCGTATCAGAGTGTCGATGGCCTCGGAGACGGTGTGCCGGTGGACGGCCGCGGTGGCGTCGGCCCCGGTTGCGTCGGGCACGGCCTCGTCCCCGGGGCGCGGCAGGAACCGCAACCGGTCCGCGAACGGCTTCAGCTCCGCCACGAGGTCGAGCGCAGCGCCGGTCTCACCTCGGCGCACCAGCCAGGCCAGGGTGAGCAGCGCGGCCTCCTCGGGCACACCGATCTCGTAGCCGCCGCTGTCCAACCGGGACCACAACCAGGCGAGTCCGGGCTCGGTGAGGCAGTAGGCGAAGAGCGCGCGCCGTTCAGCGGGTACGCCGAACCTCCGCGCGGCTTCGGTCTCGTGGCTCTGGAGCGGCCCGCTCGCGCTCGCGGTCCCGGTGGCGAAGCCTCCGCGCATCACCTCAAGGGTCACCCAGGGCGGAAACCCGGCCACGGGCGTACGCGAACCGACCGTCAGCCGACCTGCGGCCAGGGCCGCCAGAACCTCCCGCCAGCGCTGCCCGCGCACTTCGGCGCGGCGCCGGGTGTCGGCATCCTCGTGGGTCAACGCGGTGATGAAGGCCTTGACCAGTTGGCCCTCCGGATAGGAGAGGGCCGTATCGGGGGCTGCTGCTCAGCGTTGTCATCCATAAGCCGACGTGGCAGGTTCCGCCCCTGCGCCCCCCGGGTCCGGAGCCCGGTGCTCTCCTGCTGAGCTACACGCCGATGACGGAGACGTTAGACGTCGAGGTGATCACCCGACAACCGGCTATTCTGACGGATCTTTCGGGTCGGCAAGCCAGGACGACCTGCCAGGGGCGCCTTCCTCACCGTCGGACATACGTGACGCAGTCCCGAGCGCGGCGCCTCGCCGATCCGCCGCGGTGGAGCGGCGGATCGGCCGGGCGCCGTCTCAGTGGGCGGGGGTTTCCTCGGGACGAGCGTGGCGGGGGAGCAGGAAGGCGAGGAGGAAGGTGAGGACGAGCATGCCGTCCACGATCCACAGCACGGTCTTCATCGCCGAGCCGAAGCCGCCGCGGAAGGCGGAGGACGCGGTGTCCTGGAGTGCGGCGGGCACCTTGGCGGCGGCTTCGGGTGAAGTGGCGGCGGAGCGGGCGTCCTTCTCCAGGAGGGTGCAGGAGGAGGGGGTCGCGGCGGGGTCCTTGGCGACGGCGCGGTCAGCGGCGCAGCGGCGCAGATCCGCGAGGACACGGTCCTGGGCCGCGGGCGGGACGTGGACGGCGCCGAGCCGGTCACGCAGACCGTCCGCCTGGTGGTCGACGGAGCTCGCGATCGAGCCGCCCAGCAGGCCGAAGAACGCGGTGCCGAGGATGGCCACTCCGAAGGCGCCGCCGAGCTGCTGGACGGCGGTCATCGTGCCGGATGCCGAGCCCGTCTCGTGCTGCTCGACGCTGGAGAGCACGATGTCGAAGAACGGGGCCATCAGCAGACCCATGCCGGTGCCGGTCACGAGCAGGGCGGGCAGGAGCTGCCACGGGCCGACGCCGCTGCCCGCCGTGTCGAGCGTCAGCCAGACACCGAACACGCCGACTCCCATGACCAGCGCGCCCGCCTGAAGCACGGCCCGGCCGAACCGTGCCACGGCCTGGGCCAGGCCGAAGCCGACGATCATGCCGCCGGACCATGGCACCATCACCAGGCCCGCCTTGAGCGGTGAGTAGCCCAGCCCGATCTGGGTGTAGAGGTTGAAGACGAGCATGAAGCCCTGCATGGCCGAGAAGAAGACCAGCCCGAGGGTCATGCCTCCGCTGAATCCGCGCTTGCGGAAGAGGCTCGGTACGACCAGGGGGTCCAGCCCAGCCCTGCTGCGGCGCGACTCGTACACGGCGAAGACGGCGAAGACGGCGACCGAGGCGGCCAGCATCGCGAACGTCCAGGCGGGCCAGTCGTACTCGCGGCCCTGCACCAGCGGGAAGATGACGAGCAGCGCGGCGAGCGAGACCAGGAGCATGCCGGGGATGTCCAGGCGGGGCTTGTCGCCGGCCTGGGTCCGGGGCAGGTAGCGCAGGGCGCCGAGGAAGGCCGCGGCGCCGAGCGGCAGGTTGATCAGGAAGATCATCCGCCATCCGGTGCCGAAGTAGTCGGCGTCCACGAGCCAGCCCGCGAGGATCGGCCCGCACACGGCGGACAGCCCCATGACCGGGCCGAACAGGCCGAAAGCCTTCTGCGACTCCTTCGGCGGGAACATCTCCTTGATCATGCCGAGGCCCTGAGGCAGCATCACGGCGCCGAACAGTCCCTGGACGACGCGAGCCGTGATCAGCGTGCCGGGCGACCCGGCTATCGCACACAGCAGCGAACCCGCGGTGAAGCCGGCGGCACCCACCAGGAACATCCGGCGGCGGCCGTGTATGTCTCCGAGCCGACCGCCGGTGACCAGTCCGACGGCCATCGAGAGGGTGTACGCGGCGGCGAGCCATTGCAGCGTGGACGCACCGCCGCCCAGGTCGGCCCGCATGGAGGGACCGGCGATGTTGGTGACTACGGCGTCCAGGAGATCCATCACCTCGGCGGCGAGGATCACGAAGAGCGCGACCCAGCGCCACCGGTAGGGCGCCGGGGAGTCGGTGGGCGCCAGGGATGACGCAACACCGGTGGTGGACATCGGATCTCCTCGTGGAAGGGCAGCGCCGGCCACGGTCGGACGGGGTGCCTGATGGTCGTGCTGATGGCATACCGCAGCGGAGAACACGTCTTACGGGAGAACAGTGTTCAGTCAGAGAACGGCGTTCATTAAGATATAGCGCAATGGTCGCCCGGGACAAGATATATCGCGTCCTGGGCGGGGCAGGGCAGGGGGCGGGTGTGGGGAGTGGGTGTGGGGAAGGGGTGAGGTGCTGCGCCCGACAAGGCCCGACGTGACCCGGTCATGGCTGCACCACAGGGCCCGACGGCACCCGTTCACGGCACAGGCGATCCCTGGTGGTCCGTCGCCACGCGGGCGTTCGCGCCTCTCCGGCACGCGGACCCGCCTTGGCCTCGGCGGGGGCGCCGTTGCGTCCGGCCCGGCGATCGCGCATCACGCGGCCGGGCGGGTTCCGCCGACGGGTCACCCCGTTCTGTCGCTCCCGGTGCCTAGGCTGTGTCCATGACCGACCCGGCCACCGGTACCCCCGCGCCTCCTCCGCCCTCTCCCTGGGAGCGTGGGCGTCCCGCGCGCACCCAAGGAGCTCCCGCGCGCCTGCCGCTGTCGCGCGACCGGGTCGTCGACGCCGCATTCACCGTGCTCGGCCGCGAGGGACTCGATGGTCTGTCGATGCGTCAGGTCGCGGCCGAACTGGGCGTATCGGCCTCGGCCCTCTACGCCCACGTCAGTTCCAAGGACGAGCTCCTGGAGCTGATGTACACCCGCCTCTTCGACGGTTTCTCGATCCCCTCGCCCGATCCCGCCCGATGGCAGGAGCAGGTGCGCGACTACGCCCGGTCCGCACGGCAACGCCTCCTGGCCCACCGGGACATGGCCCGGATTTCGATGGCGCACGCCCCCTTCACCGCCGAACTGCTGCCGCACGTCGAAGCCGTGCTGGCCGTCTTCCGCGTCGCGGGTCTGCCC
The DNA here is from genome assembly GCF_026343115.1 of Streptomyces sp. NBC_00102. Lineage (GTDB taxonomy): Bacteria > Actinomycetota > Actinomycetes > Streptomycetales > Streptomycetaceae > Streptomyces. The sequence continues at coordinate 127,895 of NZ_JAPEMC010000006.1, read as the reverse complement.
GACCGCATCGCGGCCCGGGCGGGCGACATCATCTCCACCTACATCGACGGCTTCGTCCTTGAGGAAGGGCTGTGGCGGGACCGGGACCGGGGCGCGGGCCGCGAAGGTGACGACCTCTCTCCGGCCCCGTCCGACCGGGGCCAAACGGCAGGGGAGATGCAGACCTACTTCGCCTCTCTGCCGGCGGCGGAATTCCCTCATCTGCGCGCCCTGTCCGGGCTGCTGGTGACGGACTCCTCCGAGGAGAGGTTCGACATCGGCCTGGAGATCATCCTGAGGGGCCTCGCGAGCTACCTGCCGGACCCGAAGCGACGTCAGAACCCACAAGCTTAGTGCCGCGGGCGGCGGTGCTGCCCGCACGCCGTGCCGGCCCCCCCCCGGAGCCGTATGCGTCTCGGGCCGCCCGGGGTCGTAAACGTCTCGGGGCGTCGGGGCGTCGGGGCGTCGGGGCGTCGGGGCGCCGGGGCGTCGGAGTGTCGGAGTGTGTCCCGCGCGACGGGCGCAGGAAGCCCGTATGCAGGAGTGTGGCGGGCGGGTGCCCGTACGTCTGCCCCGCCTTCGCCGTCAACCTGCCCTCTTCGTCCTGCGGCGGCGCTTCGTCGCGTGGCAGTGGCGTGAGGGAGGCGGGGGAATCGGGGCAGGGCGGATCGGAAAGGGCGCGACCGGCCCGGTGCGTGACCGGGCCGGTCGCGCCGTCCGGTCAGTGCTGCAGTGTCAGCAGGCCCGGACGGTAGGGCAGGAGGCCGTAGTCGCCGCCGGAGCTGGGGCTGCGGCCCTGGTAGAGCAACTGCAGGTTGCAGGGGTCGACGGTCATGGTCTGATCGGCGCTCGTGCGGATCAGTTCGCCGTGGCTGATGTCGTTGGTCCAGGTGGCGCCACTGTTGGCCTTGCCGGCGAACGGATTGCTCTCGGTCGCGGCCTGGGGTGTCCACGACCCGTTCAGACCGGTGGCCGTGAACGAGCGGAAGTAGCGGCCCTGCGAACCGATCGCCTCGACGATCATGAGGTACCGGTTCTGGCCCTGCAGCTTGTAGACCTGCGGCGCTTCGAACAGATTGTTCGTCGAGTCGCTCATGACCACGGTGGAGGACGACCCGAAGCTGCCCGGGAAGTTCCCGATCGGCATGGAGGCCCGGTAGATCTTGCCGTTGTCGCCGGCGAAGAACAGGTACATGTTCGTCCCGTCACCGATGATCGTCTGGTCGATGGGTCCGGTCCCGGAGTCGCTGATGCTCCCGGAGAAGAGCACCTGCGGGGATGACCAGCCGTTGGGGTTGGTGGGGTCGCTCGACGTCCGGTAGGAGAAGGCGGTCCCGCCCCACTGGTAGGTGAGCACCCAGATGTTCTTCGGCGCGAAGTAGAAGAGCGTGGGTGCGACGGTCGCGGACGACATGGTGTTCTGGCCGGCCGACGCCATGTCCGACCAGTTGGTGAACGGGCTGAAGTTCATCGAACCCCAGCTCGACCCGGTGTCGTGCGTCGTCGCGTAGACAAGCTGCTTGCCGTTGTAGGGGACGACCGTGAAGTCCTTGAGCGAGGCCCACCCCTGCTTGGGCTGCGCCAGAGCGCCCGTCGACGCCCAGCGGTAGGCCGACGGAAGGTCGCACGTGCCGGAGGTTTCGCCGCCGACCTTGACCAGCTTCCACTGCTGGTTGGTACCGCCCCAGTCGTCGTACTGGACGACGTTCGCGTTGTCGGCGGTGGAGGCTCCCTGCACTTCGAGGGCCTTGCCGCTGTGCCGAGAGATGAGCCTCACGTAGCCGTCGGAGCTGTCGGCCAGCTTCCACTGCTGGTTGGTGGCGTTCAGGTCGGTCCACTGGACGATCGAACCGCCGTTCGCGGTGGACCAGTTGTAGACGTCGAGCACCTTGCCCGAGAGGACGGACTTGACGCGGTAGTAGCCGTCACCGGAGTCGGTGAACTGCCACTGCTGCTGCTTCTGGTCGTTCCGGGTCCACTGGTCGATGCGGGCGCCGTCCCCGGTCGCCAGGTTGTAGACGTCCAGGGCCTTGCCGCTGTTGCGGTTGACCAGTACGTACGAGGCGCCGGAATCGACCGTCGCCGCTTCGGCGGGCTGGGCCCCGAGGAAGCCGGCCACGAGCAACAAGGGTGCGAGGAGCGCGAGCAGGCGTTCCGGACGGGCCGGAAACGCGTGGCGGAACCACATCAAAGGACCTCCTGGGAGGGGTCGGGGTGAGGTGACCCGACGGGCCGCGGTGCGGGTGCGGGAAGACCAAAGCTTTTTCGAAACATTGCGCAAAAGCTTCGTTCTCATGACGCCACAAGCTAGGAATGTGAGCGCTCGCAGTCAAGGTGTATGGCAGATCTGTCTGGGATTGAGTCCGCCCTCGCCGGTGCGAACCGGTGTCAAGCCTTGTACCGAAAGCCTGTTGGCGGCACGAGCCGGCCATAGGTGGCCGCGCCGGGCGCCCGATGGCGGGCTCGCTTGGTTTGCGAAACATTTCGAAGTGTTAGCGCAAACAATCTGCGCGCGAGGTATTGACGAGCCACCGTCAATACCTCAATCATCCCTGTCTGGGACACCGGACGCGGTTCGGCACGTCCCACCCCCGTCGGCTCCGGGCTGTCTCTGCCGTCCGGCAGATCCGCGCACAGCCGATCGACGGATCCGGCACGACAGATCCGTGCACGACATGCACGACAGGCGCGCGCACCCGCCGGCCTGCCCGTCCGCCGACCGCACGAGGGCGGACGACGCGGGCTTTGCGCTTCGTTCCTTCCGCGATCCCCTATTTCTGGAGGCACAGCCATGGGCTCCTACTCCCTACCGAGATCCGCTCTCGGCCGGCCGCTCCGTGTTCTGCTGCCGGCGCTGCTCGTCGGCGTCCTGGGGGCGTCCGCCGCGCTGGTCGCACCGTCGGACGCGCACGCCGCCGAGACCACGCTCGGCGCCGCGGCGGCGCAGAGCGGCCGCTACTTCGGTACCGCCATCGCCTCGGGCAGGCTCGGCGACTCGGCGTACACCTCGATCGCGTCACGCGAGTTCAACATGGTGACGGCCGAGAACGAGATGAAGATCGACGCCACCGAGCCGCAGCGGGGACAGTTCAACTTCAGCAACGCCGACCGCGTCTACAACTGGGCGGTGCAGAACGGCAAGCAGGTGCGCGGCCACACCCTGGCCTGGCACTCCCAGCAGCCCAGCTGGATGCAGAGCCTGAGCGGCAGCTCGCTGCGCCAGGCGATGAACGACCACATCAACGGCGTGATGGCCCACTTCAAGGGCAAGATCGCCCAGTGGGACGTCGTAAACGAAGCCTTCGCCGACGGCAACTCGGGCGGTCGCCGCGACTCCAACCTGCAGCGCACCGGCAACGACTGGATCGAGGTCGCCTTCCGCACCGCGCGCGCCGCCGACCCGTCCGCCAAGCTCTGCTACAACGACTACAACATCGAGAACTGGAACTGGGCCAAGACCCAGGGCGTGTACAACATGGTCAAGGACTTCAAGTCCCGCGGCGTGCCGATCGACTGCGTGGGCTTCCAGTCGCACTTCAACAGCGGCAGCCCCTACGACAGCAACTTCCGCACCACCCTGCAGAACTTCGCCGCCCTCGGCGTCGACGTGGCCGTCACCGAACTCGACATCCAGGGCGCCTCGTCCACGACCTACGCCAACGTGGTCAACGACTGCCTGGCCGTCTCGCGTTGCCTCGGCATCACCGTCTGGGGCGTGCGTGACTCCGACTCCTGGCGATCGGGAGACGCGCCGCTGCTGTTCAACAACGACGGCAGCAAGAAGTCCGCCTACAACGCCGTCCTCAACGCACTCAACAGCGGCTCGTCCGGCGGTGGCGACGGTGGCGACGGCGGTGACGGCGGCGGCCAGAGCGGACAGCTCAAGGGTGCCGGTTCCGGCCGCTGCGTGGACGTGCCCAACTCCGCCACCGCGGACGGCACCGCGGTCCAGCTGTACGACTGCCACAGCGCCGCCAACCAGCAGTGGGAGCTCACCTCCGCCGGTGAACTCCGGGTCTACGGCAACAAGTGCCTGGACGCCGCGGGCAGCGGCAACGGTGCCAAGATCCAGATCTACGGCTGCTGGGGGGCCGACAACCAGAAGTGGCGCCTCGGCTCCGACGGCTCCGTGGTCGGCGTCCAGTCCGGCCTCTGCCTCGACGCCGTGGGAGCAGGCACCGGCAACGGCACGCAGCTCCAGCTCTACACCTGCTCGAACGGCAGCAACCAGCGCTGGACCCTGTCGTCCTGACCCGGTCCGCCGCCGCCCTCCTCTTCCGGGAGGGACGGCGGCCGACCGCCCGGAGGGCCGCCGCCACGGCGGCGGCCCGTACCGCGTGGACCGCCGCCCCGCCCGCGCAGTCGCCCCGGGGCGCGGCACGCGGAGCCCGGGACGGACGGACGGACGAGCGAGAACCGAACCGTCGTCCGGATTCGCCTCCTGGTCGCTCACCGAGCGATCCGGCCATCTGGTCCTCCACCCCACCGGTCCCACCCTGGACACCCCCGGGTACACCTTCGTCGGCCGCCGCCAGCAGCACCACGACTGCCGCGCTGGCACCCTGACCGACCCGGGCACGGGACGCGGCGGACTCTGCCTGCGCCTGGACGAGGCCCACCACTACGAACTGGAGGCCGGGGACGCGGAGGTCACCGTCGTCGCCCGCAGCGGGCCGCTGCGCCAGACCCTGGCCCGCAGGCCGGTCCCGGCCGGGCCGCTGCACCTCACCGTGACGATCCGGACGTCCGACCTCGTTCCCGCGTCGCCCCACCTCACCGACGGCGGCACCACGGGCCCCGACACCATCGGCTTCTGGCTCGGCGATCCCGACGCCCCCGGCGCCCGTCCGATCGCGGAACTGGACGGGCGCTACCTGTCCACCGAGGTCGCCTGCGGCTTCACCGGCCGGGTGATCGGCATGTACGCCACCCGGGGCTCGGTCGCCTTCGACTGGTTCGAGTACGCGCCGGCCCCGACACCGTCCGTGTGACGCCCGGGGGCGGGCGGAAACCGCACCCCCGGGCCCGCCCGCACCCGGTCCACCCGCCCCCGCCGGAAGCGCTTCCCCGGTCCCCGGCAGGCCCCTTCGGCAGGTGGGCTAACCTTTGCCCCATGCCGCCTCGACCAGCCGGATCGCGTCCCACACTTTCCCTGGTGGCCAAGACCGCCGGTACGAGCATCCCCACGGTGTCCAAGGTGCTGCGCGGCGGAACGGACGTCTCGTCGGAGACCCGCGCGAAGGTCATGGAAGCCGTGCAGGCCGTCGGCTACACCCGTCCGGCCGGGGCCAAGGGCGAGACCGCACGGGACGAGAGCGGCCTCGCCCACGCGCTCGACCTGGTGGTCACCCACTTCGAGGGATCGTGGGCGAACCTGCTGATAGCCGGGGTCGGACGCGAAGCGGCGGCGGCCGGCATCGACGTCGTCCTGACCCTCGCGGAACCGGACGGAGACTGGGTGTCGCGCCTGCTGAGAAGGCGCACCATCGGCGTGATCGGAACATTGGTCGATCCCGCGTCGCGGCAGTTCGGCGCACTCTTCGCCGCGGGCATCCCCGTGGTGCTCATCGACCCGATGAGCACGCCCCCTTCGGGAGTGGCGAGCATCGGAGTGGCGAACTGGGAGGGTGGCCGCATGGCCTGCGACCACCTCCTCTCTCTCGGCCATACGCGGATGGGGGTGGTCGCAGGCCATGCACGCCACCTCTTCAGCAGGGCGCGCGTCGACGGTTTCCGTGCGGCGGCCGACACCACGGCCGTCGGCGACGCCACGGTGTCGGTGGCCCACGGCGGATGGAACCGCGCCAAGGCGGCGTCCGCCACCCACACCCTGCTCGACGGTGACCCGAGGATCACGGGCGTCTTCGCCTGCGCGGACTCCATGGCACTCGGTGTCTACGACGCGGTGGCGGCCCGGGGCCTGCGGATACCCGAGGACATCAGCGTCATCGGGTTCGACGACCTGCCCGAAGCGCAGTACGTCACTCCAGGCTTGACGACCGTCAGACAGCCCAGCACCGAGCTGGGCGCCGCGGCCGTCAAGCGTCTGATCGAGCTCTCCCGGGGCGAGAACGCCGGTGTCCGGTCACCCGCCCGCATGGAACTGGCCACGGAGTTGGTCCTCCGCGCCTCCACCGGACCCGCCCCGGCGCCGTCCCCCTGACACATACCGGTGTCCAGGCGGGGCGACGAATTCGGCGCGATGTCGACCGCGCACCCGGTGGCCGGCAGGAACGCGCGCGCCGTCGACCGGAGGTCCACCACGAACTCGTGGTCCCGGCCAAAAACCTGGGGAATGCTGCCCGGCATGCGAATCGTTGTAGGGTAGGTGGATAGCACTTGACCTGCGAAAACGCGGGCAGGGAGCCTAAGTTCAGGAGTTCATCGATGATCCGCACCATGTTCAAGTCCAAGATTCACCGCGCCACCGTGACCCAGGCCGATCTTCACTACGTGGGGTCGGTCACGATCGACGCCGAGCTCATGGAAGCCGCGGATCTGCTCCCCGGTGAGCTGGTGCACATCGTCGACGTCACCAATGGCGCCCGCCTGGAGACCTATGTCATCGAGGGTGAGCGGGGCTCCGGCGTGATCGGGATCAACGGCGCTGCGGCGCATCTCGTGCACCCCGGTGACCTGGTCATTCTCATCAGCTACGCGCAGGTGGACGACGCGGAGGCGCGCACGCTCGTCCCGAGCGTGGTGCATGTGGACGCGGACAACCGGATCGTCGGGCTGGGGAGTGACGCCTCCGCCCCTGTGCCGGGTACGCCCACCGAGCGCAGCCCGTACGCGGTGCCGTCGGCCCGCTGAGTCCGCGGCGGCCGGCCCGGATCGAACAAGCGTTCCGTGGTTCGGTAAACGTGTGTTCGGGCGGTCGGTACGGGTGCGGTCCGGGCGTGTGAGGTGTGGTCCCGGCAGGCGCGGGCAGCCGCAGCGGGAGACGGTGGGGATGAGCCCCACTCGTACCGTTCGCACCATGGGAGGGTCGCGATGACCCAGCCGTACCCCGATCCCGTCCATCCGTCGCCCGTGCCGAGCCCGCCCCCGGTGCCCGGGCCGCCGACGCCGGTGCCGACTCCGCCGCCGGTCCCGCCGGGGCCCGGGCCCGTACCGCCCGGCCCTGCCCCGGACCCGATTCCGCAGCCGCCGGCGCCGGGCCCCGACCCCGTACCGGAACCCGAGCCGTCCCCGCAGCCCGCGGGGTGATCCCGGGTGCGGGCCCGTCCGGCGCGCGCCGTCCGTGCGGGCGGGCCCGAGGTCATCCGACGCTGCCGTTCACTCCACCGAGCCCCACCAGAGCGTCGGCGTGTCCGAGTCCACTCTCGGCCGCGATCGACTCCAGCGACTGGGCGTCGCGCACCGGTGCGAAGCGCACCCCGCCCCCGGCCGTCGTGCGGAATCCGTACACCGCCGGCCTCGGCAGGCTGTTGTACGCCCAGGGGGCCGAGAAGTAGTAGGCCCCGGTGTCGTAGAGCACCACGAAGTCGCCCTCGCGCAGCTCCGGGAGCTCCCGGCCGTACGCGACCACGTCCCCGGCGAAGCAGCAAGGGCCCGCGATGTCCTGCGCGAGCGCGGGCCCGCGCTTGGGCAGGCCGTCGGGCCCGAAGGCCCCGACCCGCAGCGGCCAGGCCTCTGGCATCAGGACCGTACGGGTTGCTGTCTGCGCGCCCGCGTGGGTCAGGGCGATCCGCCGCCCGCCCGCCTCCTTGGTGTACTCCACCAGCGCCCCGATGAACCCGTTCTTCGCGAGCAACGACCGGCCGAACTCGGTCACCAGCGCGTACCGCCCGTCGAAGAGGTCCGGTACCGCCTTGCGCAGTGCCGTCACGTAGTCGCCGTGGGTGGGCCGCACTTCGTCGTCCGCGAAGTTGACCGGCAGCCCGCCGCCGATGTCCAGGCTGGTGATCCGGCGCTCGCCGAGGTGCGCGTTGATCTCCTCGGCCAGCCGGTACGTCTCCGCGACACCGGCCGCGAGCAGGTCCAGCGGACAGCCCTGGGAGCCGACGTGCGCGTGCAGCCGGGTCAGCCAGGGGCGTTCGGCGAAGGCGCGCACCACCGCCTCGCGGGCTCCGGGGTCCCGCAGCGCGACGCCGAACTTCGATGTGGCGGTGGCCGTGCTCATGGCGCCGATCGCACCGCCTCCGACCTGCGGGTTCACCCGGAGCCCGAGGACCGAGGGGGAGGTGGACCAGCGCAGCGCGTCGATGCGGCGCAGTTCGTCGAGGCTGTCGGCGTTGACCGCGATCCCGAGTGCCAGTGCCAGCCGGATCTCCTCGCGGGTCTTGGCGGGGGAGTCGAGCACGATCGTCGACGGCGCGAAGCCGGCGTCCACGGCCAGCCGCAGTTCCCCGGGGCTCGCCACCTCGCACCCCATTCCGTACGACGCGAGCAGGCGCAGTACCGGGACGAGAGGGGACGCCTTCGCCGCGAAGGTGTGCAGGACCTGGGGGGCGCCGGAGAACGCTTCCCGCAGGGCCTCGACCGAGTCCCGAACCCCCTCGGTGTCGATGAATCCGACGACGGGCTGAGCCTCTCCGAGCAGGCCGTCGTCGATCGCGCGCCGCACGGCATGGGCGAATTTGGGGGTGGTCGGTGTACCGGTGGCGGAAAACGTCTGGGTCATACGGTGAGAATCCCCGACCGGCGGGCCCCGGTCATTGTCGGCGGGGCCAGTCCTGGAGGTGAATCCCGTTCTGCCGGACAAACCCCGGGCATGCAGGTGCAAAGGAGTGCAAAAGTGTGCACAAGGCTCGACAGATGGTCCCGGAAGCCAGTCTTCAGAAGCCTGTCTCAGTAGCCAGAAGCCAGAAGCCAGAAGCCAGAAGCCAGAAGCCAGTAGCCAGTAGCCAGTAGCCAGAAGCCGGAAGCCGGAAGCCAGAAGCCGGAAGCCAGAAGCCATTCTCAGAAGCCGGTCGTCGAAAGCCGGTCTCAGAAGCCGGCGGCGAGGCGGACGGCGACCGTCAGCAGCAGCCGGGTGTCCGGGTCGTCCATGTCCACCCCGTGGCGTTCCTTCACCCGCCGCAACCGGTAGCGGAGGGTGTTGGCGTGCAGGCCCAAGCGGCGTGAGGCGACCGGAACGTCGCCCGCCGCGTCCAGGTAGGCGGCGAGGGACCGGACCAGCTCGCCGCCGGCCGCGAGGTCGGCCCGCACCAGGTCGTGCACCGGGCCGTGGCCCCCCTCCCACAGCGGCCGGACCGCGTCGAGCATGCGCCGTACGTCGACCACCGGCCCCAGCTCGGCGGCGCCCGCCCACCGCACCGGTACCCGGTCGCCGTGCTGCCCGGCATCCCGTGCGGCGAGCCTCTCGCGCAGCACCCGCACGACGAGACACGCCTCCTCGTAGGAGGCTGGGGCGCCGAGGACGGAATCCGCCACGGCCCCCGCGCCCACGAGCACCGGAACCCCACCGGGCAACGAGGAGGCGAGGGTGGCCAGTTCCCGGGCGAGCCCCAGTGCCTCGCGGTCCTTCCCGGAGCCGGCGGGCAGCAGGGCGAGCAAACTGTCCCGCTCCCGGAGAGTTCGCACCTCGGGGCGGTACGAGGCCGCGTGCAGGGCCAGTACGTCGAGCGTCCGGTCCAGCGCGGGAGCCACCGGCTCCGATGCCGACCCGGCTGCCACCGCCACCACCGCGCACGGTGTGCCGGGCGCCAGTCCGAGCGACCAGGCGTGGGTCCTGAGATCCCCCTCGCCCCGGAGAAGTCCGCGCAGCGCGTGATCGCGCCGCCGCACCTCGCCACTCTCCCGCAGCCGATGGCGTACGAGGTGGGGCGCGGCCGTGGCGGCGGCGGACAGCAGCGCGCGGGCCGCGCCCGGCAGCAGGGGACTGCCGTCCGCCGCCACCCAGATCGAGCCGAGCACCTCGGGGCCGCTGCGCACCGCGACGATCAGGCGCTCGGGGCTGTCTCCCTCGGCGGGGCGGTGAATCACCTCGCGTGAGGTCCAGAGCGTGCGCAACAGGCCGCTGCGGCGCAGCTCGGCCACCCGCCACTCGGGCACCCGGCCGCCGAGGACGGTGGAGCGGCGGACCCCGTCCGCCTCGGGCCGGGTGGCGGAGTGGGCCAATACCCGGAAGCGGGTGTCCTCGATGGTGATCGCTCCGCCGGTCGCGGCGGCGATCACCGCGGCGAGTGTGCTCAGCCCACCGCCCGCGGGATCACCGGCCGACGGGTCCTGAGCGGTGCCGCCCGCAGCCCCGAAGGCGAGGGCGGAGCGCAGCAGCGTCGCCGTGTCCGTCCAGTCCGCCCAGGCGGCGCGGGCCAGCACGGCGATCCCGTCCTCACGCGCGCTGTCCAGGACCTCCGGCGCGGTTCCGGCATCCCCGGAATCGCGCAGTACCACGGCGCACGCCCCCTGCCGAGCGGCCCGGCGCACCGCGGCCGCGGCCTCCGGAGACGCGGTGTCGACCCCCACGGCGAACAGCAGCAGCCCCTCGGCCGACCCGGGCGCGCCGTTCTCGGCGAACGCGCTGCCCCGGACGGGGACGTCCTGTCCGGCGGGGGCGAGCAGCAGTCTCAGGGTGCCGCTGTCGTCGAACGCCAGGACGTCCCGCAGCGTGACGGTGGCCGAGGGCGCGGACATGGCCGTGGGCGGGGACGTGGGCGCAGCCGTGAGCGCGGACGTGGCCGTGGATGCGGACGTGGCCGCGGGTGCGGACGGGGACGGTCCGGGCGACGGGGCAGGGAGAGTGGTCATGGTGCCGAGAGGGCTTGGGAGCCCGCTACCGTCCCGCACCCCCCAGGATCGGGCGCGGACTCACCGGTGCGGGGCCCAGCGTGGTCGAGCCGGGAGCCGCCCGGTGACCGAGGCCGGTCCGGTACGCGTCCAGCGCCGCCTCCGTGCGCCCCACCCGGCGCAGCAGGTCGCCCAGCAGTCTGCAGATGTCCGCAAGGTCCCCGGCCGCCCCCGCGCGCTCCAGCAGGGCCAGCGCCTTGACGTAGTGCTCCTCGGCGGTGTCGTTCTCGCCGTCCTCCTCGTGGATCAGCCCGAGGAGCCGGTGCGCCCCGGCCGCGTGCACCGCGCCCCGGTCGGGCTGGAGCTCGTCGAGCAGCCGGTGCAGCAGGTCCTCCGCCTGCCGCGCCTTGCCCTGGCGGCGCAGGACGTCGGCGAGCTCCACCTCGACCTGGGCCGTGTAGAGGGCGGCCCGCTTCGAGGCCAGCATGTCCCGGGCGGCCCGCAGTTCGCTCTCGGCCCCGGAGAGGTCGCCGTCCTGGGCCCGTACGTAACCGCGCATCCAGTGGCAGTGCGCCATTTCCGTACGGATCTGGAGCTGCTGGTAGATCTCCGCCGCCCGGGTCAGCGAGGCGTCGGCCTCGTCGGTGCGGCCGGCGGAGATGAGGGACCGGGCCACGCTGCGGTGCATGCCCGCCACCAGCTCCGGATCGTCGACGCGGGGCGCGAGCGCGAGCGCCAGCTCGCCGGCCTGCGCCGCCCGGGCGTGGGCACCCATGTCCATGTAGGGCGCGATCGACGCCGTGTACAGGAGGAGCAGCGCGCCGGGGTCGGGGAGCCCGGACGCGTTCAGCTCGTCGATCGTGCTCTCCAGCAGGTAGCAGGAGTACCGGAGTTCACCCGCCAGCAGGTGAACGACGGCGCGGCCCCGGACGGCCCGCGCCCGCTGGGCGAGCGGGGCGTCCGCGAGCAGGCGCTCGGCCGCCTCGAAGTGCTGCCGGGCCGTGGGGAGATCGCCGGTCTCCAGGGCGCATTCGCCGAGCCCCAGAGCAGCCGAGGCGCTCTCCTGGTCGAGCTCGAGCAGGTCGGCCTCGGCGCGCAGTTCGGTGAAGTCGGCCACCGCGTCCTCGGCGGCACCGGTCGCCAGGGTGCGCTGGGCTTCGACCAGCCGTAGCCGCAGTTCGGTGGCGAGGTGCGCGGGGCGGCCGGTGGCCACCTCCTCGTAGCTCACACCGAGCCGTTCGGCGAGGTGGCGGACGGCCGCTTCGGACGGCCGGACGCGCCCGGCTTCCAGGGTGGATATGTAGGCGGGGGTGTACGAGGGTTCGGCGAGCTCGCGCTGGGTGAGACCGCGCTCCGCGCGCAGCCTGTGGACGCGCCGGCCGATCGTGGCGGGATCGTCCACCGGTCCGCGTTCCGTCCGACGCCCGGTCGGGCTCTTCTCCGCCACGTGGCCCCTCATTTCGCCTTGGTGGACATCCCGGCCGTGACCGGCACGGGAGACGAGTATCGACCAGATCGTCCCGGGGCGTGGGCGAGGGGTGGGTACGCGGGGCAATTGCCCGCCGAAGACCTGTTGTGTCACCGGTACGGCGAGATGGCAGTGGGACGAGTGAGACGGGTGGGACGAGTGAGGCGGATCAGGCGATGAACGGAACCACTGCCTCCGGTGTCAGCAGGCGGAAGGTGAAGGCCTGCTGGAAGTACAGGTGCACGACCGCGGCGTCGTGGCTCTCGTAACCGATGGACAGGTCCTGGGCCAGCCGCAGTTCGAAGTCCCCGCCCCGGGTGGACAGCAGCACCCCGCCCTTGATCGCGGGCGCCCACAGGATCGGGTCGTCCAGCTGGCGGCCGATGTGGGTGGCCACCGGGTAACCGTGGTCGGAGGTCTCGGTCGCCTCGGTGAAGGCGTCGGCGCCGAGCAGCAGCCGGTACGGGCCGTCGACGCCGGCGAGCCGCAGCCGGGTCAGCGCCTGGCTGACGGCCGTGGGATAGTCGCGGGCGTCGGCGGGCAGCGGGAGCGGATCGTGCGAGGAGCCGTCCCGCAGGCCGGCGATCCCGGCCGCCGGGTACCCGTCGATGATCGCCATGTCCTCGGCGAACGCACAGGTACGGGCGGCGTCCTTGACAGGCTGCCAGTCGCTGTCGTCGGAACCGCGCTCCACGTCGTCCACGGCCTGCCGGGTCACGCTGAACGGCACCCGCCACTCGATCACCGGCATCGAGGTACGGGCCTGCGCCAGCACGTCCGGGGTGGGCGGGTCGATGGGCCGCAGATGGCCGTCGCCGACCGCGGCGAGCGTAGGACCCTCCGGATCCGTGACGTCGACGACCCTGCGGCCCGCGACATGGCGGGTGAACGTCCGTCGCGCCTCCTCCTCGATCTGCTGCCAGGCGGCTTCGGTGACGGGGGCGAGTTCTCGGTGCAGATTGTTCATCACTGGGCGCTTTCTTGCAGGCTGCCGATGCGCAGCGAACCGTCGCCCGGCAGGGCGGGGAGGCCGGAGCCGCCGGGAAGTGCCGCCGAGGACAGGACAGGCGGGGCTGTGGTCTCCGGCAGCGGCCGGGTGCCCGACTCCGGGGGAGGAGGGGGCGGGGCGTCGAGGAAACCGGCGGCGGGAGCGTAGAAGAGCGTGCCGGTGACCGCCGTGGAGAAGTCCAGGATGCGGTCGTGGGTAGCGGGCGGTTCTCCGAGGAACATGTTGCGGAGCATCCGCTCCGTGATCCCGGGGTCGGCCGCGTACCCGATGAAGTACGTACCGAACTCGCCCCGGCCGAAGCTGCCGAACGGCATGTTGGCGCGCAGGATGTCCCGCTCGGTGCCGTCCGGGTCGGTGATGGTGTTGAGGGCGACGTGCGAGTCGGCCGGCTGGACACCCTCGGGCAGTTCGACGTCGTCCGCCTTGGTACGGCCGATGACCCGCTCCTGCTCCTCGGTGCTCAGCGCCTTCCAGGCGGCCATGTCGTGCAGGTACTTCTGCACCACGACATAGCTGCCGCCGGCGAACGCGGGGTCCTCGTCGCCCACCAGCGCGGCCGTCCGGGCCTCGTCGCCCACAGGGTTCTCCGTACCGTCGACGAATCCCAGCAGGTCACGGTGGTCGAGATAGCGGAACCCCCGCGTCTCGTCCACGATCCGCACCGACCCGCCGAGCCGGTCGAGCAGCTGCGCGGCCCACTCGTGGCAGACGTCCGCCCGCTCGGCCCTGATGTGCAGGAGCAGGTCCCCGGAGGTGGCCGGAGCGGTGTGGTGCGGTCCGCGCAGCTCCTGGAACGGATGCAGCAGCGCCGGCCGCTCGCCGCCGAAGAGCCGGTCCCAGGCCTGGGAGCCGAAACCCAGCACGCAGGAGAGCCCGGCGTCCGGGAAGCGGAAGCCGAGGGACCGGGCGATCGACGCGACCTCCGGCAGCACGGACCGTACGGCCTCCTCACCACCGGGCTCGACCGTGGCGACGAGGATCAGCGCCGCCTCGGTGAGCGGGGCGACCACGGGCTGCACCTCGACGGGGTCCGGAACGGCATCGGGCATCGCGCGCACTCCAGCGGTGGGGTGGGATCGGAGCTTCGGGGCTACTGCCACTCACCCACAGGCGGGACCGGGCCGCACCCGGGCACGGCCCGTCCGGGCACGGCCCGTCCGGGCACGGCCCGTCCGGCCGGTCAGCCCGCGTCGACCTCCGAGCGGTCGCCGCCCCACAGCGTGTGGAACGATCCCTCCCGGTCGGTGCGCCGGTAGGTGTGGGCACCGAAGAAGTCCCGCTGCCCCTGGGTCAGCGCCGCCGGCAGCCGCTCGGCCCGCAGCCCGTCGTAGTACGAGAGGGCCGCCGCGAACCCGGGCGTCGGCACCCCCTGCCGCGCCGCCTCCGCGACCACCGCCCGCCAGTCGTCCTGCGCCGCGCCGATCTCCCGGGCGAAGTCCTTGTCGGAGAGGAGGCTCAGCAGCTCGGGGCGGCTGTCGAAGGCCGCCCGGATGCGGTCCAGGAACGCCGCCCGGATGATGCAGCCCGCCCGCCAGATCCCCGCCACGGCGCCCAGCTCGACGTCCCAGCCGTACTCCTCGCTGCCCGCACGGATCTGGTGGAAGCCCTGGGTGTACGAGACGATCTTGGACGCGTACAGGGCCTGCTCGACCCGGTCGGCGAACGCCGCGGCCTCCGCCTCGGGCAGCGCGGACGGGGTGGGCCCCGCGAGATCGCGGGCCGCCTCGCGCAGGTCGGCGTGGCCCGAGAGCGACCGGGCGAACACCGCCTCCGCGATGCCCGAGACGGGGACACCCAGGTCGAGGGCGATCTGCACGGTCCAGCGCCCGGTGCCCTTCTGCTCCGCCCGGTCCTGCACGACGTCGACGAACGGCTTCCCGGTGGCCGCGTCGGTATGGGCCAGCACCTCCGCCGTGATCTCGATCAGATAGGAGTCCAGCCGGCCGGTGTTCCAGCTCCGGAACACCTCCGCGATCTTGGCGGGGGAGTAGCCCGCGACCCCGCGCAGCAGGTGGTACGCCTCGGCGATGAGCTGCATGTCGGCGTACTCGATGCCGTTGTGGACCATCTTCACGAAGTGCCCCGCACCGTCCGGACCGATGTGGGTGGTGCACGGAGTGCCGTCCTCGGCACGGGCCGCGATCTTCTCCAGCAGCGGGCCCAGCGACTCGTACGACTCCGCCGAACCGCCCGGCATGATGCTCGGCCCGTTCAGCGCGCCCTCCTCGCCACCGGAGATGCCCGTGCCGACGAAGTGCAGCCCGCGTTCCCGCAACTCCTTCTCGCGGCGCCGGGTGTCCTCGAAGTGGGCGTTGCCGCCGTCGATGACGACGTCGCCCTTCTCCAGCAGGGGCGCGAACTCCTGGATCACCGCGTCCGTGGGCTCTCCCGCCTTCACCATGACGACCAGCCTCCGGGGCCGCTCCAGGGCGTCGACGAACTCCTGCGGCGAACGCGCGGCGACGAAGTCGCCCTCGCCCCCGAACTCCTCCACCAAGGCATCCGTCTTCGCCGTCGTGCGGTTGTGCACGGCGACGGTGAGACCGTTGCGCGCGAAGTTCCGGGCGAGATTGCGGCCCATCACCGCGAGTCCCGTCACGCCGATCTGAGCGGTTCCGGTCGAGGTGGTGCCGGTCATGGGGGTGCTCCTGAGCTCTGGGAAGTGGCTGTCTCGGTCTGCCCTGCCGCGTCGTGCCGCGTCCTGCCGTACTGTGCCGGGCGCCTCAGCGGGTGCGGGCCGGTGCGTCCTCCTCGGGCGCGGCGGCGGAGTCGGCGACGGTGTCCGCGGTCCCGGGATCGGAGTCGGGCGGGGTGGCGGGGTCCCATTCCGGGAGCCACGGCTCTTCGTCGGGCACCACGTGCATGGCCGCCTCCTCGGCGGAGGCTGCGGCCCCGTCGACGCCGACGTCACTCGCGGTGAGCGTGGCCGGTACGGTCCCGTCCGCCTGCTGCGTGAGCCTGCCGGCACGGTCCGTACCCACCTCGTCGTCCCACGGCTCGCCCTCACCGTCGGGCAGGTCACCGGCTCCGTCGCTGTCGCTCGCGGACACCTCCGGCCGCTCACGGGCGAGTCTGCTGTCGAGCGACTCCCCGTCCTGCTGCTCGGACGCGGTGGTCCCCACGTCCTCCACGGCCCACGGCCGCTCGGGCGGCGAATACCCCTCGTCCAGCGCGTCGCCGAGGTCGGAGTCCACGAGGGTGTCCTCGATGTCCAGCTGTTCGTCGGGGTCGGACGCCTGCTCCGGCTGGGGCTGATAGACGTCGTCCCCCCGGTCGGTGTCGCTCATTGCGTGTCCTCTCGCCGATGGCGGAGCCGTACCGTCCCCTGCCGCAATTGCACTCCGGTCGTGCGCCCGCCGCAAAGGGAGGATCTCCGCAGGGGCCGGGGTGGCGGCGCCCCGGGGACGCGTATGCCCTGATCGCGGCGGCCGAAGCACCCCGCGCAGCCACCGGCAGGGTTCTGTGCGGCCCGATGGCACCGCGCGGTCCGCCTGCACCCTGCGGGCCGATCCCGCCACTCGGGAAGCTTCCGCCCGCCCACTCCAGGATCGGCGGCCCGGCCACCCGTCGCCACGGGGGCGCGGGCGGAACTCCGCCGCCTACGGCCTGCCCCGGTGGACGGACCACTCGTCCGCGGTCACCGCCATCAGGGTCTCGTCGTTCCACACGCCTTCACGGAGCTGGGCCCTCGGACGGACGCCCACCACCTGGAAGCCGACCTTCCGGTACACCCGAAGCGCCCGGTGGTTGGTGCTGTACGCCTCCAGGGACACCCGTCGCAGGCCGAGCGACTCGAAGGCGTGTCCCACGATCAGGCGCGTCGCCTCCGTACCCAGGCCGCGCCCGCGGCCGGCGGCGGCGATCAGGGTGCGGAAGCTGCAGGCACGCTCGGCGGGCGACCACTCGTTGAGGACGACCTCGCCGACGAGTTCGCCGGTGGCGCGGTCGGTCACCGCGAGATCGAGACGGTCGTCCTGCGCGTTGCGCGAGCCGTACCACGCGCGCAGAAGCTCCGGGGTCAATTCCGTGCCGGGGTCGAAGGTGAACCGGACCACCTCCGGGTCCTCCAGGATCTCGATCATCCGTGGGGTGTCCTCGACGGAGAACGGACGCAGCAGCGCCCTCTCCCCGACGAGCACCGGCTTGACGGCGAAGCCGGACGGTGCGGAAGGCGTCACGTGTGCGGTCATCGGAGCATCCTCGACGGACAGCCGTGGCAGAGGCAACCGGATAGTGACGTTCCGGCCGAGCAACGGGACCGGAGCCGCGGCGCCCGCGGAAACTCCTCGTCGGGAGGCTCCGGTCGCTCATTGACATCGCAACCGCGTCAATCGCCCCGGGTTCGGTGTTGGCGCCCGTACCGCGCCCGTCGGCAGGATGAGCACCCGCCCTCGGACGACCGGGCGGCGAACAGGGGGAGAAGTAAGTGGATGTGTTCACGACGAAGTCCGGAGCGGTGCACGGAAGACCGGCCGAACGGGATCCGCGCGTCACGGCCGTGCTCGGCATCCCGTACGCGGCCCCGCCGTTCGGGCCACGCCGGTTCCGCGAGCCCGGACCGGTCCCGGCCTGGGACGGCGTCCGCCCGTGTCTCTCCTTCGGCCCGGTGGCCCCGCAGTCGGCCGAACTCCCCGGCGCCCCGGGCTGGAAGCCCGGGGACGAGGACATCCTGACGGTCAACGTATGGACGCCGGGAGAGCCCGGCGAGGCGCTCCCCGTCCTGGTGTGGATCCACGGAGGCGCCTTCGCCTTCGGCTCCTCGGCCCAGCCCGACTTCGACGGCGCCGCCCTGGCGGGGCTCGGCCTGGTCGTCGTGAGCTGCAACTACCGCCTGGGCTTCGAGGGGTTCGGCCATGTGCCGGACGGCAGCGGGAGCGGGGACGTCCGGGAGGTCTGCCCCGACAACCGCGGACTGCTCGACCAGATCGCCGCCCTGGAATGGGTGCGCGACAACATCGCCGCCTTCGGGGGCGACGCCGACCGGGTCACCGTGGCCGGCCAGTCCGCCGGCGCCACCTCGGTCGCCTGCCTCATGGCCGTGGAGCGCGCCCGCGGTCTGTTCCGGCGGGCCGCCCTCCACTCCGCTGTCAACTCCTGCGCCACGGCCGAATCGGCCGCCCGCACCACTCGGGAGGTAGCCGGGGCGGCCGGTATCCCCGCCACGAGGGAGGCGCTGCTCGCCGCACCTCCCGAGGTGCTCGTCGCCGCCTCCGACGCCGTGGTCGAGGCGTGCCGCCGAAACCCCGAGAGCGGCCGCCGTCACCACGACCCGGCGATCTTCGGGCCGGTCGTCGACGGCGCACTGCTGTCCGCCGACCCGCTGACCGCCGCGTCCACCGGCGCCACCCGGAGCGGTGTCGAACTCCTGGTGTGCCGCACGACGGAGGAGTACACCCTGTTCGAAGCGGTCGGCAGCAGCGCGGACATCGGTACGGAGGACCGACTCGACGTCTTCGCGCGGGACTTCGGGCTTCCCGCCGCACTGGTCCGGGGTTACCGGGACCGTACGGCGGACACGTCCGTCCGCGAGACGTACCTGGCGATCCAGGGCGACCTGTGCTTCGCCGAGTACGGCGACCGGCTCGCCGAGGCCCATGCGCGGGCGGGCGGGACGGCCTTCCTGGCGCACTTCGACCGCAGGTCAGGCGGTTTTCCCGCTCGGCCGGTCCGGGCCTGGCACTGCGCGGACGTTCCGTTCGCCTTCGGCACGCTCGACGACGAGAACGTCCACTTCCTCGTCGGAGGACCGCCGGGCGAGGCCGACCGCGAACTCTCCGCGCGCATGATGCGGTCGTGGGCGGAGTTCGCCGCGAGCGGCGACCCGGGGTGGGGACGGCTCGGGGCGGGCGGCGCCCCGGACACGCATCACTGGCGTACACGTGAGGAGCCGGGCGGACAGGGGCCTTCCCCCGAACGGGACTCGTACGCAGGGGGGTTGCGTGCGCTCTGGCGCGAGGCGGGACTGCCGCTCCTGACTCCTTGAGCGGCTCGCCGCAGGGCAGGCGTGGACCGTGCGGAGGGAGGCCGGGAGAGTTGCTCGACGGGTTGTCGGTGCGGAGTGCGAGACTGCCCGGATGAGTCGGTCACAGCCCAAAGACGATCTGCGGTCCTACCTCCAAGAAGCACGCGACACCCTTCTGCTGAAGCTGGAGGGGCTCTCGGACTACGACGTCCGCCGCCCCCTGACACCGACCGGAACCAACCTGCTGGGCCTGGTCAAGCACCTCTCGGGCGTCGAACTGGGCTATTTCGGGGAGACGTTCAAAAGGCCCTCCGACGAGCCCTTCCCGTGGCTCGACGAGGACGCCGAGGACAACGCCGACATGTGGGCGACCGAGGACGAGAGCCGCGAGGAGGTGGTCGCCCGCTATCGACGCGTGTGGCAGCACTCGGACGCCACCATCGCGGCGCTGCCCCTCGACGCACTCGGTGTCGTGCCGTGGTGGTCCGAGGCGAACCGCGAGGTGACGCTCCACAAGATCCTCGTGCACGTGACCACCGAGACGCACCGGCACGCGGGCCACGCCGACATCGTCCGGGAGCTCATCGACGGAGACGTCGGCTACAGGTCCCAGGGAGACAACCTCCCGGAGGGCGACGCCATGTGGTGGAAGGGGTACGTGGACCGGCTGGAGCGGACCGCGAGGCTGTTCCGCCCCGACGAGGGCTGAGCCCGGTCCGCGGGCGGCTGCCGTGCGGGCTTGCCCGCCGGAGGGGCGCGGCAGCTCAGGACCCCGGCAGCCGCGGCGGGGGCGTGGATCGCCCCGGGAGGGCGGCGACCGACTGCCGCTCGATCTCCTCGGCCGGGAACGGTGTTCGCTTGCTGTCGGCGAGCAGACGGCGGAAGAAGGAGTCGACGACGACGGTAGGACGTGCGTGGCGGTCGATGACGGCGGCGATCTCGGGAGGGACGTCCACGGGGCGTCGTCCCGCGATCCAGTCGTCCAGGAAGACTTCGCGTTCCTTGTCACCGCGCACACCGTCGAGCACGTGGTACCGGAGCAGATGGCTCGCGGCGTAGCAGCGGTCGTACGCGAGGTGACGCGAGAGGAATTCCGACTCGTCCGCCGAAAGGGCGAAGCGGGAACTCAGGGCCAGGCCGAAATCGGTGAAGTACAGCCGGTGGCCATCGGTCAGGACATTGGCGAAGTGGGCATCGAAGTGGACGAGTCCGCGAGAACGCATGAAGGCGGCCCCACGCATCAGGGACTCCTCCACCCGGCACAGGGGCGAGCCGTCCCCGCCTTCCCGTACGGCGGCCCCGCGGCGCTCGGCCAGCCATGCGGCGAGTGTGTGCTCCACGTGCTCCAGGAAGACCACCAGGCTCCACGAGGACCGGCCGACGGCCTGCAGCCGGTCACGAACGGCGGATGATCCCTCCCAGTGCGCGACCGCACCCTCCAGCCCCCCGAACCCGTCCATGAACCCCTCGGGAGGGGAGTCGGGCAGAACCCGCCAGTGGTACATCAGAGGGAATCCCGCGAACTCGTCACCGAGCACCCAATTCGTGGTCATGGTGTGCACGGCAAGCTCCCGCCAGGCACCGAACCCGGCAGAGCCCACCCCGTACTGGTAGAACAGCGGCAGTCCGAAGATGTTCGCCGTCGACCGCGCGTTCTCCGGGCGCAATTCCGTGTCCGTCAAAGGGATCCGTTTGAGGAAGACCCGCGTTCCGCCGACGTCCAGCTCGGCCGACCTGCCACCGATGCCCGACCCGAGCGGGACGGTGGCCGCCACGGCTTCCGCGAGCCGGTGGTCGCTGAGCAGGGAGAGCCGTGTGCTCACTTCCCCGTAACAGGCCAGGCGCGCGGCACGTGGTGAAACCTGTTCCCGCATCTCCCGCATCGACGCTCCTCGCCGCCCCCGACCAGGGCTTCCTTAATCCCGGTCACAGCACGGAGCGGGCCCGTAGAGGTCGTCCCTCGATTCCGGGAAGCGGGACGTGGGGCAAGGTCCGTGCGCGCCCGCTTCTCGGGTCACCTTCGAAGAACCGTACTGCCGTTACCGCTGCAGGGCCCCGGCCGGGCAGCATCGCGGATGCCGTCGTGAGCCTCGTCGCCTACCAGGGCAGCGGGCCCGCCACGTCGAAGTAGCCGCCGGTCGGCCCGTCGGTCCCCTGCTGAGCCATCCGGACGATGATCTCGGCGCCCTGTTCGACGGTCTGCGGGCCCGCGTGCCGGTTCAGGTCGGTCGCGGTGTAGCCGGGTTCCACGGCGTTGATCCGCATCCGCGGGAACGCCTTGGCGAACTGCACGGTGAGCATGTTGACCGTGGTCTTGGAGGCCGGGTAGGCGACCCCCGGGTACCCCTTGCCGGCCTGGGACAGCGAGGCCAGGCTGCTGCTCACGTTGACCACGACCGGAGCGACGGAGCGTTCAAGCAGCGGGAGGAAGGCGTGGACCACCCGGACCAGGCCGAAGACGTTGGTCTCGAACACCTCCCGCATCACGTCGGCGGTCAGTTCCGCGGCGCCGATGATGTCGCCACCCTGTGACCTCACCTCGACTCCGGCGTTGTTGACGAGGACGTCCAGGCCGCCGGCGGCCTCGATGGTGGCCGCAGCCGCGGCGACGGACGCGTCGTCGGTGACGTCGAGTTGCACGAACCTGGCCCCGAGCCCGGCCGCGGCTGCCTTGCCCCGCTCGGCGTTGCGCGCTCCCACATAGACGGTGTGGCCGGCGGCGACGAGGCGGCGGGCGGTCTCGTGTCCGAGGCCCTTGTTGGCGCCGGTGATCAGAGTTGTCGTCATGGGGAACAGCCTCCCTCCGGGACGGGGCGATCGGCCAGTGGTTTCCGTCCGGCCCAGTGGTTTCGGTACGGCCACGGGTCACACGTCCAGCCGCGTAGTCCCTTTTCCGCCAGGCCTGTTGGGAGGGGCATCGGATCCCGTACTTGGCATGGACCTGACCATTCTGCTGCGTTAGGGTCGTCGCGTGCACGCTCTGAGAGCGCTCTCAACCGGGTACCCCGGCGGCGCTCGCGGACGCCTCCTGTTCCACCCCCACGTACCGGAACACCTGAAGGAGCACTTCCTTGAAACATCTGACAACCGTGCGCGCGGCCCTGTCCGCCCTCCTCGTCGTCGGCGCCTGGGCGGCCATGGGGCCTGCCCCGGCATCGGCGGCCGACAACGTTTCCCCCACGCCTGCCGCGGTCGAACAGCCGGCCTCGGCGGGGCTGCTCGCCGCGATGAGCAAGGACCTCGGCCTGACCCCCGCGCAGGCCAAGGCCAGGATCGCGGCGGAGAAGACCGCCACCGCCCAGGAGCCGGTCGCGCGCCGGGCCGCCGGGGCCTCGTACGGAGGGTCCTGGTTCGACGCCGGGACCGGCAGGCTGACCGTCGGGGTCACCGACGCGAAGGCCGCCGCCGCCGTACGAGCGACCGGAGCCGACACCAAGCTCGTCGCTCACACCCAACGTGCCCTGGACCGGGCCAAGTCGAGCATCGACAAGCTCGCCGCGCCCGACGGTGTCGCGAGCTGGCACGTCGACGCGGAGGCCGGGGCCGTGGTGGTCGACGTCGTCGCCGCCTCGGCGAAGGACGCCGAAGTCCGCTCGTTCCTGGCGGACGCTCGCACCACAGGACTCGTGACGGTACGTGAAGTGTCCAGGGCACCGCAGACCTTGGCCGCCGGTACGGTGGGCGGCGACCCCTACTACACCGGCAACGTCCGCTGTTCCATCGGCTTCTCGGTGAACGGCGGGTTCGTCACCGCCGGGCACTGCTCGGGGGCCGGTGCGGCGGTCAGGGGCTGGGACGGATCGGCCATCGGCAACTTCCAGGGCTCGACCTTCCCCGGCGACGACTACGCCTGGGTGAACGTCGCCAACGGCTGGTGGACGGTGCCGGTGGTCCTCGGCTGGGGCACTGTCTCCGACCAGCTGGTACGCGGCTCCAACGAAGCTCCGGTCGGTGCCTCCATCTGCCGCTCCGGCTCCACCACCCACTGGCACTGCGGCACCGTGCTCGCCAAGAACGAGACGGTCAACTACAGCCAGGGCGCGGTGTATCAGATGACGAAGACCAACGTCTGCGCCGAAGGAGGCGACTCCGGCGGCTCGTTCATCAGCGGCGACCAGGCCCAGGGCGTCACCTCCGGTGGCTGGGGCAACTGCACCAGCGGCGGCGAGACCTGGTACCAGCCGATCAACGAGATCCTCAGCCACTACGGCCTGACGCTCACCACCGCCTGACGTTCACCACGGCTTGACGCTCCCGGCAGGCTGTCGGCGCCCCGGAAGCACCCCGCAAGCACCCCGCAAGTGTCCCGGAAGCGCCCCGGAAGGAGAATGACAGGGCCCCGGCCGCGCGACGGAAAGGTGTCGCGCGGCCGGGGCCCGCTCCCGGAGGAGTGGCGTCAGGCGGAGTCCGCCACTCGCCCGGAGGACAGCTCGCGGACGATCTCCGCGTACCGGCGTCCGCTGGTCTTCACCGTACGGCGCTGGGTCTCGTAGTCGACGTGAACCAGCCCGAACCGCTTGTCGTATCCGTAGGCCCACTCGAAGTTGTCGAGCAGTGACCACGCGAAGTACCCGGCGAGCGGGGCGCCCTTGGCGACCGCCCGGCCGCAGGCGGCCAGGTGCTCCTCCAAGTACCGGGTGCGCTCCGGGTCGTGGACCGACCCGTCCGCCGCGACCGTGTCCTGGTAGGCCGAACCGTTCTCGGTGACGTAGATCTTGCTCGCGCCGTACTCCTCGGTCAGGCGGAGCAGGAGCTGCTCCAGGCCCTCCGCGTGGACCTCCCAGTCCATGTACGTGACGGGGGCGCCGGGCACCGGGACCTGCCTGGCGTGCGGGACGGGGCCCGACTCGTCGGCGGTGACGACCTGGCGGAAGTAGTAGTTCAGGCCGATCCAGTCGAGTGGGGCGGCGATGGTCTCCAAGTCACCCGGCTGCACCGGCAGTTCAACCCCGTAGAGGTCGAGCATGTCCTGCGGGTAGCCGCGGCCGTGGATCGGGTCGAGCCACCAGCGGTTGGTGTGCCCGTCGGCGCGGACGGCCGCCGCGATGTCGGCGGGGCTGTCGCTGGCCGGCTCGATCGGGGAGAGGTTGTTGACGATACCGACGCGGGCACCCGGAGAGGCGGCCCGGATCGCCTGCACGGCGAGGCCGTGGCCGAGGTGGAGGTGGTACGAGGCGCGGACGGCGGCCGTGAGGTCGGTCAGACCCGGCGCCATCTTGCCCTCCAGGTGGCCGATCCACGCCGAGCAGAGCGGCTCGTTGAGGGTCGCCCAGTCCTTCACGCGGTCGCCGAGGCGCTCGACGACGGCGGTGGTGTACGCCGCGAAGTGCTCGGCGGTCTCGCGGACCGTCCAGCCGCCGCGGTCCTGCAGGGCCTGCGGGAGGTCCCAGTGGTAGAGCGTGGCGAAGGGCGTGATCCCGTTGCCCAGGAGTCCGTCCACCAGCCGGTCGTAGAAGTCGAGGCCCTTCTTGTTGACCGGGCCGTCACCGCCGGGGACGATGCGCGGCCAGGCCAGCGAGAAGCGGTACGCCCCCGCGCCGACCTCCTTGATCAGGCCGATGTCCTCGGGCACCCGGTGGTAGTGGTCGCAGGCCACGTCGCCGGTGTCGCCCCCCGCCACCTTTCCGGGGGTGTGGGAGAAGGTGTCCCAGATCGAGGGGGAACGGCCGTCCTCCGCGACGGCTCCTTCGATCTGGTACGAGGCGGTGGCCACTCCCCAGGTGAAATCGGCCGGGAGGGCGTTGAGGTCGTTCACGAACTGCCTTTCTGAGAAGGTCACTTGACAGCGCCCGCCGTGAGGCCGGCGACGAGGTAGCGCTGCAGCAGGAGGAACCCGGCGACGACCGGGACGCTGACGACGAGTGAAGCCGCCATCACCTGGTTCCAGTACACGTCATTCTGGGTGGCGTATCCCTGGAGCCCCACGGCGAGGGTCCTGGTCGAGTCGTTCGTCATCACCGAGGCGAAGAGGACCTCGCCCCACGCCGTCATGAACGCGTACACGGCGACGGCGACGATGCCCGGCACGGCCGCCGGTACGACGACCCGGAACAGGGCGCCGATGGGACCGCAGCCGTCCACCTTGGCGGCCTCGTCCAGGTCCTTCGGGATGGAGTCGAAGTAGCCGATCAGCATCCAGATGGAGAAGGGGAGCGAGAACGTCAGATAGGTGAGGATGAGCCCGCCGCGCGAGCCGTACAACTCGATGCCCGTGCTCTTGCCGATGTTCACGTAGATGAGGAACAGCGGCAGCAGGAAGAGGATGCCGGGGAACATCTGGGTGGAGAGCACCGTGACGGTGAAGACCCGCTTGCCGCGGAAGGAGTAGCGGCTCACCGCGTACGCCGAGAACACCGCGATGATCACCGAGGCGACCGTGGCCGAACCGGCCACGATCAGCGAGTTCCCGAAGTACTTCGCGAGCGGGACGGTCTTCCAGATGTCGAAGTACGGCCGGACCGTGAGGCCCGAGGGTATCCACTGGAACTTGCCGGACACGTCCTGGAGCGGCTTGAGCGAACTGCTGACCATGACGTAGACGGGCAGCAGCACGAAACCGGTCAGCAGGGTCAGGACGATCCGCCGGGTCCAGACGAAGGACGCCGGCGCCGCCATCGGGGAACGGCGCTTGTGAGTCGTGGCGCTAGACACCGGAACCCTTCTTTTTGCGTGAGGTCACCAGCAGGTAGACGGCCGTCACCAGCAGCAGGAAGAGCAGGAGGAGCACGGACATGGCCGAGCCGGTGCCGAAGTTCCAGGTGACGAACGACGACTGGTAGATGTGCAGCGAGATGAGGTCCGCGTTCTTGGGGGCCGCGCGGCCGAAGAGCACGAACGGGGTGTTGAAGTCGTTGAAGGTCCAGAGGAACAGGACCAGGACCAGCACCTGGTTGACCGGCCGCAGCGACGGCAGGGTGATCTTGCGGATCTGCTGCCAGATGCCGGCGCCGTCGATGGAGGCGGCCTCGTACAGCTCGCGCGGGATGTTCTGCAGCCCTGCCATCAGGATGAGGAGGGCGAACGGCCAGCCCTTCCAGACCGAGACGATCAGCAGCGCGTAGAAGCTGTTGTCGCCGATCAGCCAGAAGGACGGCTGGTCGGTGAGGCCGAGCTGGTCGTGCAGGACGTGGTTCACCAGGCCGTTGTCCCGCTGGAACATGAACGCCCAGGTGATGACGGCCGCGTAGACCGGAAGCGCGTACGGGACGAGGAAGATCGCCCGCAGTACGCCCCGGCCCTTGAAGCTCTCCTGGAGCATGATCGCGGCCGCCACGCCGAACAGCCAGGACAGGCCGACGGCGAAGAAGGTGAAGACGCAGGTGACGAAGAAGGAGTGGAGCAGGGCCTCGCCGATCGGGGCGTCGAAGTCGACGGCGATGCTGTAGTTGTCGAGGCCGGTCCAGGGCGCGTTGCCCCAGTTGCTGATGAAGAACTGGGTGAGCTGGCGGAAACTCATCACGATCCCGACGATCATCGGGATCAGGTGGACGAGCAGTTCGAGCAGAACAGCCGGGAGGAGCAGGAGATAGGGCAGTCCGCCGTTGCGGATCCGGTCGGGGATGCGCGGCAGTCTCCTGCGCGCACCCCCGGTGCCCCGGCCCCCACCGCTGTCCGACTTACCGACCCGGGGGTCGGCGGTCACGGTGGAAGTCATGGTTCGAACCTCACTGCCCCATGGTCTGCTGGGCCTTTTCGAGAGCCGCCTTGACGGTCTCGGTGGTCACCGGCTTGCCCGCCGCGGCGTCGGCCCACAGGTCCTTGACCGCAGTGCCCACGGCCGTCTCGAACTGGGACTCGTTCGGCACCTGCGGGAGCGGGGCCGCGCTGGTGGACAGGGTGTCGCGCAGCACCGCGAGGTCGTTCACGCCGAAGGCCGCGTCCTGCTGGGCGGCCTTGACCGGCGGGATCGCCCCGTAGGTCTTGTTGAGGAGCTTCTGCTCCTCGTCGCTGGTCATGAACTTCACGAACTTCTTGGCGCCGTCGATGTTCTTGGTGTTCTTGAACACCGCGATGTTGATGCCGGCGACCATGGAGTTGGTCTGCTTGTCCTGGCCGGGGGCCCCGGAGGGGACCGGCACGGGGGCGACGCCCCAGTCGTCCGGCGTCATGCCCTGGGCGGCGAAGGTGGTGGCGGCGGCCTGCCACAGCACCATCCCGGTACGGCCCTTGGCGAAGTCGGTGAGCGACTGGTTCTGCGCGTACTCCGCGTTGCCCGGAGCGATGATCTTGTCGTTGGCCATGAAGTCGACGTACTGCTTCACGGCGGCGACGGCACCGTCCGAGGTGAAGGTCGGCTTGCCGGAGGAGTCGAAGAAGTCGGCACCGTGCTGCTTGCCGAGGACGAACACCTGGTGGATGTTGTTGGAGAGGTTGCCGCCCTCGGCGCCCAGACCCCACTTGCCGTCCTTGGACAGCTTCTTGCCGTCCGCGACCAGCTCGTCCCAGGTCTTCGGCGGCGTCGCGATGCCGGCGTCCGCGAACATCTTCTTGTTGTAGTAGAGCGCGTACGCCAGCGAGTACAGCGGCACCGCGGCGGGGTCCTGACCCTCCGCACCGGCCGAGGCGACCGCCGACTCGACGAACCGGTCCCGGCCGCCGATCGCGTCGAAGTTCTTCGTGTCCCAAGGCAGCAGCGCGCCGGAGGCCTGCAGCGAGGCGGACCACGTGTTGCCGATGTTCAGCACGTCCGGGCCCTGACCGGAGGTGGTGGCGGCGAGGATGCGGTTGAGGAGGTCGGACCAGGGGACGACCTCCAGCTTCACCTTGATGCCGGTCTGCTCCTCGAACTTCTTCAGCTCGGGGGTGAGGATCTTCTTGTCCGCCTCGACGCTCGGCCCCTGGTTGGAGGCCCAGTAGGTGAGCGTCTTCGGCGACTCGTTGCTTCCGCCACCCGAGTCGGACCCGCCTCCGCAGCCGGTGACTCCGGCGGCGATGGAGATCGCGAGGGTGGCGGCTGCGGCGGCTCTGATGTTGCGCATACGGGATGGCCCCTTTCCGGGGATGGCTGCGTTCGGGAACCGAACGGCCTCCATGACTTAATTTATGCCGTGATCTAAGAGCTGAAGGAAGGTCGCGTCAAGGGGTTGGACCGGGGTATGTTGCGTGAAGGAAGGGAGCAACATGGCCGAGCGCAACAGACGGACCGTGCGTGACCTGCGACGGGGCAACCGGGCAAGGGTATTGCAACGGTTGTATTTCGACGGCCCGCTGAGCCGCCAGGAGCTCGCACCGGCGACCGGACTGAGTTCAGGTTCCATCAGCAACGTCGTCGCCGAACTCGTCGCCGAGGGCGTCCTCGAAGAGGCCGGGATCGTCGACTCGGACGGCGGCCGGCCACGCACCCTCCTGCGGGTCGCGCCGGGCGGCGGCCTGCTGATCGGCATCGACATCGGCGAAACCCGGGTACGCGTCGAGCTGTTCGACCTTGCCCTGACCGAACTCGCGCGCACCGAGCGCCCGTTGGCGCAGCACGGGTACGACGTCGAGCGCATCGTGGGGCATGTCCGGGCAGCCGTCGCGGACGTCCTCGCCGATGCGGGAGCCGACCCGCACCGGCTGCTCGGCATCGGCATCGGCGTCCCCGGCATCATCGAGCGTCACCACCCCTCGGGGAGCGACCGTCCGGACGGAGCCGGGGCGGTCGTGCACGGGCAGACGATCGGCTGGCGCGCCGTCCCCTTCGAACGGCTGCTGCGCGAGGCCGTCGACATCCCGGCCGAGGTTCCGTTCTTCATCGACAACGGTGCCAAGACGCTCGGGCAGGCCGAGATGTGGTTCGGTGGCGGACGCGGCGCGGACGCCGCCGCCATCGCCCTCATCGGCTCCGGCGTCGGCGCCTGCGTGAACCGGGGCGGCGTGCTGGACGAGAACCGCACCAGCGTCGCGCTCGAATGGGGCCACACCACCGTCCAGTTGAGGGGCCGCCGGTGCCGTTGCGGTTCCATCGGCTGCCTGGAGGCGTACGCCGGCGGTGAGGCGATGCGCGAGCGCTGGTACGAGGCCGGCGGTCCGCTCCCCGTGGACACCGACGATGAAGCGGCGCTCGCCGCCCTCCTCGCCGCCGCCTACCCGCCCCCCGGCGGCCCGGAACCCGACCCCGTCGCGGTGGCCCTGCTCGACGAGACCGCCGAATGCCTCGGCGCGGCCTTGGCGGACCTCGTCAACCTCTTCCTGCCCCAGCGCATCCTGCTCGGCGGCTGGGCGGGACTCCTCATCGGCCCCCATCTGCTCCCCGCGATCCGCCGCTACGCCGACGAGTACGCGCTCCGCCACGCCGCGGCCCGCGTCACCATCGAGATGGGCCGGCTCGGCCCGGACGCGGTCACCGTCGGCGCGGCCACCCTGCCGCTCTCCGACTTCCTCGCCCGCGGCGGCAGCCGCCCCGCCCCGTCGCCCGCCCCCGACGATCTCCCTGGCCCCGCCCGTAACCCGGCCGCCGCGGTACGCGCCAGGGCGGTGGTCGCCGAAGGCGTGTGACGCGAGAGGGGAGGTGGGTGGCGCCCCGGCCGGAACGTGCCTGCCGGGCGCGGCCCGGCAGGGTCCGCGCCGAGCCCCGCCCGCGGGACGGCGGCGGCGAGACCGCAGATCGACGACCGACTAAGGTCGGAACCATGTCCCCTTCACCTCGGCCCGCGCCCTCCCACGCCCTGCGCCCCGCGACCCGCGCCGACCTGCCCGCGGTACTGGCCCTCCTCGCCGACGAGGACCGCGTGGTGGACCCGGCGGCGGTAGTGGTGACGGAGGCGTACGAGCGCGCCTTCGCTGCCATCGACGCGGACCCGCGCAACGAGATGCTGGTCCTGGCGGAGGACGACGGCAGCGGCACGGTGGTGGGATGCCTCCAGGCCACGTACATCCCGGGGCTCGGCAAGGGCGGCGCCGAACGGGCCTTGCTCGAAGCGGTACGGATCCGCGCGGACCGGCGCGGGGGCGGCCTCGGCCGGACCCTCATGGAACAGGCGGTCGCACGGGCGCGAGCGCGGGGCTGCGCGCTGGTCCAGCTGACCAGCAACAAGCAGCGCCGGGACGCGCACCGCTTCTACGCCGCCCTGGGCTTCGCGCGCAGCCACGACGGGTTCAAGCTCGCGCTCCACTGACCCGGTCCTGAACCCGCCACCGCGACGAGCCGGCCGAGGCACGGATCACGTGTCCCGGGATCACGTGTCCCTGAGGGAGCCCCTTCGACCGCCCGGGACCTTCTCCGAGCGGGGATTCACGGTCACCGGGCAGAAGTTCCACAGCTCCACCCCGGCGGTGAGCAGTGCCACCGCCGCGCGCTGTTCGTCGGAGCTCCATGCGGCGGTCTCGCCTCCGAACAGCTTCTCGTAGGCGCTGTCGTGCACAACCCCCTGCTCGGGCAGCCGATGGACCTCGTCGAGGCCGCGGGCCAGGTCCTCGAAGAAGTTCCACGCTTCGAGTACCGCACTCGGCGGAACCTTGCGGCGCGCCGGATCCTCCAGCCAGTGCTGGACACGGACGAGCTCCAGCGTGGCGGCATCCGGAGGGACCGGCCGCCCCTGCCGACTCGCGTACACGCGTGCCTGCCGAACAGTCACGAACACCGGCACTCGCCGGTGACCGTTCCCGGCCGACGCGTATACCCGGTCGAGGTCGTCACCCTGCCCACCGATCCACAGGACCACCGCGCTGCGGTCCAGGCCGCGGACCCGGTACGCGTAGGGGATCCCGCCTCCGTGACGGAACCCTGGTCCACCTGCGTCTGCCGTCCCGATCGCCGCCACGCCCTCATACTGACACGGCTCGCGGGATCCGTCGCCGCATTTTTCCGTGGCGTCCGGGGCGGCGAGCACCAGCCGCCTCGCCCTCGCCCACGTGTGGATCACGCGGGCGATCGCCGCCGACGAGACCAGGCAGCCGGCCCCGCACCATCATCTCTGGCGGCTCGATGACGGGTTGCTCACCGACCGCGAGGAACGCGAGCGCGGGTGAAGGGGGGGCGACGGGCAAGCTCGAAGTCGCCGCCTTCATCCTTCGTCCGTGACGGGAAACCCGTGCTGATGCGCCCTCAACTCCCTCACTGCGGAACGCACTACGGCGGACGTGGCCAATTCGGGCGTGGTGACGAAGCCGATCGTGCGGGACGGCCGGTCAGGTCCCAGGCCGGACACCACGACCGACTCCGGCGCTCCGGTCAGGGACAGCGCGGGCATGATCGCCATGCCGTGGCCCCCGGCCACCAGGGCGAGAACCGCTCCGTCGTCCTCGGCCTCGACGGTCGCCTCCGGTATCCAGTCCTGCGCGGCCCACCAGTCGCGGGTGTACGAGCCGCAGTTCTCGGCCCAGTCCACCAGTGGGAGCGAACGTGGAGCGGTGTGACCTGCCGTGTGCACCAGGGCGTACGGCTCCTCGAAGAGCCGGTTCGCGACCAGACCCGGCGGGAGCGGCGTCGAGCCGTCCAGTGTGGTGACGGCCATGTCGGCTCTGCCGTCCGCCACTTCGCCCGCCGCCCCGCGCCCCGTCTCGCGGACGATACGTACCCGGGGAACGATCCCCGGATGCCGCTCGCGCAACCGCTCCAGGACGGGAGGCAGCAGATGGAGAGCCGCGCTGCGGAAAGCGGCGATCCGCAGCGGCCCCTCCACCGCGCCGGACCCCGCCGCACCGCGTGCCTCGCCGGCCATGACGTCCAGCAGCCGGAGAATGCGGCGGGCGTAGGCCACAGCCGTCTCACCGGCAGGCGTGGGACGGGCTCCGGCGCGGCCGCGTTCGAAGAGAACCGCGCCGACCTTGCGCTCACTGCCGCGGACCGAGTGGGAGACGGCCGACTGGGTCAGACCGAGCCGCACGGCCGCGGCCGAGAAGCCGCCGGCCTCCGCGACCGCCACCATGACGCGCAGTTCGTGCGGGGCGAGATCGGACGGGGGCGTGCGGGCCACGGGCGGTTCACCTCGGTGTATGAATACGATTCATGGAACGGCGCCCCGTATGAGCCCAACGGGCTGCCGGCCGGGAGCTTTGGCATCCTACGGTCCGGGGCATGAACGAGATCGCGCTCACCGTGCACCAGACCGCCCGCCCTCAGGGCTTCCCCACCGCCGAGGACTTCACCTTCGTCGAGTCCCCGATACCCGCAGTGCCGGCCGGCGGCGCACTGGTGGAGAACCTCTACTGGTCCGTCGACCCCTACCACCGCGAGATGATGGACGACGTCCCCGGCGGATTCGCGCTCGGGACCCCGTTGGAGGGCCGCGCCGTCGGACGCGTCATCGCTTCGCGCACACCCCTGCTGACCGAGGGGGAGATCGTGTTCCACCGGAAGGGCTGGCGGACGCACTCGGTGGTCGCACCCGAGGAGACCCGGCGGCTGCCCCGCTTCGACGGGGTGCCCCTGAGTGCGTACCTGAGCATCCTCGGCGGCACCGGCCTGACCGCCTACGTGGGCCTGACCCGCGTCGCCCGGCTCCGGGAGGGGGACGACCTGTTCGTGTCGGCCGCCGGCGGCGGGGTCGGTACGGCCACCGGGCGCTTCGCCCGGCTGCTCGGCGCCGGACGGCTGGTGGGGAGCACGGGATCGGCGGCGAAGGCCGAGCACCTCGTCCGCGAGGTCGGCTACGACGCCGTCTTCGACTACCACGACGGGCCCGCCGCCGAACTGCTCCGCAAGGCCGCACCGGACGGTATCGACGTGTTCGTCGACAACGTCGGGGGCGAGCAACTGGCCGCAGCAGTAGGTGCGTTGCGCGAGTTCGGCCGGATCGTCCGCATCGGTACCCTCAGCCAGTACAACACCTCCCTGACGCCCCCGCCGGACTTCAACTACGCGGACATCGTGGAGAAGAGCATCCGTATGGAGGGCTTCCTGGTCAGCAATCACCTCGAACTCCAGGAAGAACTGTACGAGTTCGCGGTCCCGCATCTTCAGAGCGGGCGGCTCGTTCCGGACTCGACGGAGGTCGACGGGTTCGAGCACATCGTGGACGCGTTCCTGGGCATGCTGCGCGGCCGGAACACCGGAAAGATCATCGTGCGCGGCCTCACGCAACCGTAGCGGTCCGGCACGGCCACCCATTGCCGGAGGAGTAGGTCCACGCGGACGGGCGCGGGCTCACGGCACCCCCGGCGGTCCTCGCGCGCACCGGGACAGGGAGAGCAGAATGGCCCGGTGGCCGTCCGGGGAGCGGGTGGAAGCCTGGGCCGGGACGTGGAGGGGGCGCCCAGCACGGCGGCCCGGTGTGGTGCGGACGCGATGCACGAGGGGGTATTCCATGGCACGGGTCGCGGTGATCGGGGCGGGGATCAGCGGGATGGGGGCGGCGCTCATGCTCGGCCGGCGGGGCCACACGGTCACGCTGTTCGAGCAGGATGCGAGGGCCGCCGGAGACGACCTGGACCAGGACTTCTTCCACTGGAGGCGGCCCCGGGTCCCACAGGCGGACCAGCCCCACTCGCTCCTCGCTCCCGTACGGACGGTGCTGCGCGCCGAGATGCCCGACGTGTACGCCGACCTGCTGGCGCGAGGCGCGCGGGAGTACCACGAGTTCGACTGGTTCCGCGAGCATCCGCCGCACCGGGCCGGCGACGAGGAACTGGTGACCCTGCGCACCCGCCGCATCGTGCTGGAGGCGGCCCTGGCCGCCGCCGTACGGCGGGAGCCCACCGTCGCGTCCCGGGCGGGCTGCCGGGTGGACGCCCTCGCCGTGCAGCCGGGCCACCGCGGCCGGGTCACCGGCGTGAGGGTGGGGGAGGAGACGCACCGGGCCGACCTCGTCGTCGACGCGTCCGGCCGGCGCTCACCGGTGCCCCGCTGGCTCACCGCGGCGGGCTGCCGTCCGCCGGTGGCCGAAAGCCATCGCACCGGGATCGCCTATCTGTGCCGCTGGTACCGCCTGCGGCCGGACGGGCCGCAGGACCCCGGGCGGGTGAAGACCGGCTCGGCCGCACCGTTCGCGCTCGCCGGGGTCTTCCCCTCCGACAACGGAGTCTTCGCCGCCAACCTCGTCCTCTCCACGGGCGATCCGACCCGCGGCGCGCTCGCCGACCCGGCGGTCTTCGAGGCGGCCGGCCGGCTCTTCCCCGCCATCGCCGCCTGGCTCGATCTGGCTCCCGAACCGCGGTCGGCCGTCCTGGCGATGGCCGGTCTCGACAACCGCTGGACCGCCCTCGCCGGTGACGACGGGCCCGTCGTCACCGGCCTGGTCAGCGCCGGGGACAGCCTCATCCACACCAACCCCACCCTGGGCCAGGGAACGGCCCTCGGGCTGCGTGCGGCCCAGTACCTCGCCGCCCACGCCGACGGGATCGCCGCCGACCCCACCGTGTACCACGACTGGACGGCCCGGACCCTGCGCCCGTGGTTCGACGGGCAGGTGGCGGCCGACCGTGCGAACGGGCTGCGCCTCGCCGCGAGTTCACCGATCTCGGACCACCGGGTCGCAGCCCGGGCCGCCTGCGCCTTCGACGATCCCGTCGTCATGAGGGCCCGGGCCCAGGTGCGCCACCTCCTGCTCCACCCCCACGAGGCGTACGGCACCGAAGAGGTGGAACGGCACGTGAACGACTGGCTGGCCGCCCGCCCGGAGTTCACGCCCCGGCACGACGGACCGACCCGGGCCCAGTGGGACGCCGTCGTCCCCGCGTGATCGATACTGGGTGACGGCGGTCACCTCCCGTCACCCGCATGCGGCCACCGTGCTCCAGGCCCTGGTCAGAGACTCCGCAGGGGCGTCGCGGACCGTCCGGCCCGGTACCGGGGGGATGCCGGTGAGGCCGCGTACTTGTCACGAGCCTTTGTACGCCCTTAAGTTGACGCCTGAACTGTGTCCACCTGCCAGCGGGGGAGCCTCATCATGGCCGCGAACGGACGGCATCGCAGATACCAGCCGAGTCGGATCAACCGGGCGTCGCTCACGGTGACGGCGGGAGGAGCGGGGATAGCCCTGCCGCTGATCACGGCTGGCACCGCACACGCCGCGTCCGTGGACACGTGGGAGAAGGTCGCCGCCTGCGAGTCGACGAACAACTGGCACATCAACAGCGGCAACGGCTATTACGGCGGGCTCCAGTTCAGCGGGTCCACCTGGGCCGCGTACGGCGGCACCGCCTTCGCGGCGCGCGCGGACCTCGCGACCAAGGACCAGCAGATCGCGATCGCCGAGAAGGTCCTCGACGGACAGGGCCCCGGCGCATGGCCGGTCTGCTCCGGGCGGGCCGGGCTGACCCGTGACGACGCAGGGTCCGGGACGGTCGCGCAGGCCCAAGGGTCGCGCCCCGCCGTCTTACCGGCCACGACCAAGCAGACAGCCACACAGACCCCGAAGAAGACCCCGGCCGCCACCGCCGGGCAGGCGCCGAAGAAGACCCCCGCCGCCACCCCCACCACCGTGCCGGGCAAGCGCGAGGCGTACACCGTGGCGAGCGGCGACTCGCTCTCCGCCATCGCCTCCGCCCAGCGGGTCCAGGGCGGCTGGCAGCGGCTCTACACCGACAACCGCTCGGTCATCGGCGAGAACCCCGATCTCATCTTCCCA
Organism: Streptomyces sp. NBC_00102; assembly: GCF_026343115.1. Taxonomy (GTDB): domain Bacteria; phylum Actinomycetota; class Actinomycetes; order Streptomycetales; family Streptomycetaceae; genus Streptomyces. The sequence goes on along the minus strand of NZ_JAPEMC010000006.1, from coordinate 92,316 downwards.
GGCCAGCGGCTCGACCTCGCACGGACGGGAACCGGCACATCCACCGGAACGCCGAAGGCGTCGGCCCACCCGGCCACGAAGCCGGCGGCCACCAAGCCCACGGCTACGAAACCCGCCGCCACCAAGCCCGCCGCCCCGAAGCCCGCGAAGGCGAAACCGGCGGCCGAGGCCACCCCCGCCAAGCAGTCGGCGAAGGCCCCCGCCATGGTCGCCCCCGTACAGGCGGGCCTGGGCACCCCGTACCACCAGGCCGGCTCCTGGGCCAGCGGCTACCACACCGGCGTCGACTTCCCGGTCGCCACCGGCACCTCGGTGAAGGCGGTGGCCAAGGGCACCGTCGTCTCCGCAGGCTGGGCCGGCGCGTACGGCTACGAGATCGTCATCCGCCACGGCGACGGCAAGTACAGCCAGTACGCCCACCTGTCCGCCCTCAACGTGCGCGCCGGCCAGTCCGTCTCCGCCGGGCAGCGCATCGCCCGGTCCGGCTCCACCGGCAACGCCACCGGCCCGCACCTCCACTTCGAGATCCGGACCGGACCCGCCTACGGATCCGACGTGAACCCCCTCGCCTACCTGAGGGCCGGTGGGGTCAAGGTCTGAACCCGGGGGCGGCGGACGCGGGCCGGCCCACCCCCGGGGAGCCCGCCCGCGTCCGCTCGGCCCTGCCGGATCCCGCGGCCGGCGGCTCGGATTCCCCGGCACCCTCCGGCAGCACCACCGGGCCCCGGCCCCCCTGCCGCGGCCCGGGCGGCCGGCGCCGCGTCGAGCCGGAGTCCGTCCCGTCCGCGGTCCGCCCCTTCGAGGTCCGCCCCTCCGCGGTCCGCCCGTCCTGTCGACCGCGCTCCGCGGCCAGCCGCTGCGTCGTCAGCAGCACCAGCCCCGCCGCCGCCAGCGCACCGGCCGCCAACGCCAGGAGGGTCCCCAGCAGCCCGAAGCGGAAGTGCTCCCCGAAGAGCGTGAGCCCGACCACCGCGGCCACCACGGGGTTCACCACCGTCACCGTGGCCAGCGGCGCGGTCAGCCCCGCACCCCGGTACGCCGCCTGGGAGAGCAGCAGACCAGCGGCGGCGAACACCGCGATGACCAGCAGCGACGGGAGCCCCTCCTCGAGCGCGCCCGAGGTCCACTCGACGGCGACCGTCTTGGTGAACACCGAGGCCATACCGAACGCCACACCCGCCCCGGTCGCCAGCACCACGCTGCGCATCATCGGCCGCTGGGATCCCAGCCCCTGGCCCGCGAGGAAGAGCGCCGCCACCGCACCGAAGGTCGCGGTCGCCAGCAGCAACTGATCCGCACCGCCCAGCGCGTGCGACTCGGAGCTCCCGGTGAGTGCCAGCAGCCCGGCGAGACCCACCGCCGCCATGACGGCCCCGCGCCACGCGGTGCGCCCCGCCGACCGTCCGACGAAGAGCGCCGCCATCGGCAGCGCGAAGACGATCGTCAGCGCCCCGAGCGGCTGGACGAGGCTCAGCGGGCCGTACGCCAGCGCCACCACGTGCAGAAGCGCCCCGGCGCCGTTGAGCCCCACCGCCGCCCACCAGGCGGAGTTGCGCAGCGGCGCGTACGAGCGTCCGTCCCCGCCGGAGGCCACCCGCTCCTGGACGATCGCCCCGGCCGCGTAGGCGACCGCGGAGACCAGTGACAACAGCACCGAAAGCGCGAGGGAACTCATGAGACCACGATGTCCTCCGAAAGCCGCCGAGTCGTCGTCCCAGAGGGGGCGATCCGGCGTACTGCCTCCGCAGTACGGGCAGGTGTGCGACGTCCTTCCTTCGACGGTAGCCCTCCTTCGGAAGGACCGCCGGAGGAGTCCCGCACCGCCACCCGCCGTACCCGCAAAGTGACGACGTCACCCACGGACACGTGACGGGGTCTTTCGCGTGAGCCCCGGGTGAGTGACCATCAAGGCATGAGGGTCGGACTGCTCACTCGCGAGTATCCCCCCGGCGTGTACGGCGGCGCCGGCGTGCATGTGGAGTTCCTGGCGCGCGAACTGCGGCCACTGGTCGATCTCGCGGTGCACGCCTGGGGCGAACCCGACGGCCGGGAGGACGGCGTGCACTGGCACCGGCCCGCGCTGCCGCCCGGGGCCAACGACGCGCTGCGGGCGCTCTCGGTGGACCTGTCCATGGCCGCCGCCCTCGGCGACCGCGAGCTGGTCCACTCGCACACCTGGTACACCAACCTCGCGGGCCACCTCGCCAAGCTCCAGCACGGCGTCCCGCACGTGGTCACCTGCCACTCCCTGGAACCCCTGCGCCCCTGGAAGGCCGAGCAGCTCGGCGGCGGATACGCCCTCTCCGGCTGGGCCGAGCGCACCGCCCTCGCCTCGGCGGACGCGGTCGTGGCCGTCTCGCACGGCATGCGCGCCGACATCCTCGCCTGCTACCCCGAGCTGGATGCGGCCAGGGTGCGGGTCATCCACAACGGCATCGACACCCGTCTCTACGCCCCCGACCCCGGCACGGAGGTCCTGCACCGCCTCGGCATCGACCCGGACCGGCCGTACGTCCTGTTCGTCGGGCGCATCACCCGCCAGAAGGGCGTCCCGCACCTGCTGCGCGCGGCACGCCTCCTGGAGCCGGGAACCCAGCTGGTGTTGTGCGCCGGGGCCGCCGACACCCCGGAACTCGCCGAGGAGTTCCGCCTCGCCTACGACGAACTGAGCGCCGGTCGCAAGGGTGTTCACTGGATCCCGCAGATGCTGGACCGCCCCGACGTCGTTCAACTCCTCACCCACGCGGCGGTGTTCGTCTGCCCATCGGTGTACGAGCCGCTCGGAATCGTCAACCTGGAGGCAATGGCCTGTGGCACTCCCGTGGTCGCCTCCGCCGTCGGCGGGATTCCCGAGGTGGTCGAGGACGGAAGCACGGGAGTGCTCGTCCCGTACGACGAGAAGGATCCGGACCGTTTCGAACTCGGTCTCGCCGAAGCGCTGAACGCGGTCGTCGGCGACCCGGCCGAGGGCCGGAGGATGGGCACGGCCGGACGGCGGCGCGCCGTCGAGGAGTTCGGCTGGGACCGGGTGGCGGGACGTACGGCGGAGTTGTACCGGGAGCTCAGCGCGACGAACGGGTGAACGACCACCGGCGGACGCGACAGCGGACGGCGGACCGGACGGATGTGACCGGACAAAGGGGCGGCGATGCGCGGTGGACCTTCGGTGCTCGGAATCGTACTCGCGGGAGGGGAGGGAAAGCGGCTGATGCCGCTCACCGCCGACCGGGCCAAACCGGCGGTGACGTTCGGCGGCACGTACCGGCTGGTCGACTTCGTCCTGTCCAGCCTCGTCAACGCGGACGTGCTGCGGATCTGCGTACTGACCCAGTACAAGTCGCACTCGCTGGACCGGCACATCTCCACGACCTGGCGGATGTCGAGCCTGCTCGGCAACTACGTCACCCCGGTCCCCGCGCAGCAACGGCTGGGACCACGCTGGTACTTGGGCAGCGCCGACGCGATACTCCAGTCGCTCAACCTGGTCCACGACGAACAGCCCGACTACGTGGCCGTGTTCGGTGCCGACCACGTCTACCGCATGGACCCCCGGCAGATGCTGGCCCAGCACATCGACAACGGCGCAGGGGTCACCGTCGCCGGGATCAAGGTGCCACGCGCCGAGGCGTCCGCGTTCGGGATCATCACACCCGGCAGTGACGGCACCCAGGTCGAGAGATTCCTGGAGAAGCCCACCGACCCGCCCGGTCTGCCGGGCGACCCCGACCGGGTCTTCGCCTCGATGGGCAACTACCTCTTCAGTACGAAGGTCCTGGTGGACGCGTTGCACCGGGACGCCGAGGACCCGCACTCGGTGCACGACATGGGCGGTTCGATCCTGCCGATGCTCACCGCGCGCGGACAGGCCCAGGTCTACGACTTCGACGAGAACCACGTCCCCGGCGAGACGTCCGTACAGCACGGCTACTGGCGCGACGTGGGGACGCTCGACGCCTACTACGACGCCCACATGGACCTGCTCTCCGACCGGCCGGCCTTCAGCCTCGACAACCGCCGCTGGCCCATCTACACCCACGCCGGTCCACTGCCGCCCGCGCGGATCGTGGCCGGCGGGATCGCGAGCGAGTCGGTCATCAGCCCCGGCTGCGTCATCCGCGGCCAGGTCTCCCGGTCCGTCCTCTCACCCGGCGTCGTCGTCGCCGAGGGGGCCGTCGTCCAGGGGTCGGTGCTGCACGACAACGTGCGGGTGGGGCGCGGGGCCATCGTGCGGGGAGCGATCCTCGACAAGAACGTCGACGTACCGCCCGGGGCGGCGATCGGCGTCAACCCGGAGCGGGACCGGGAGTTCTACACGGTCTCCGGCAACGGTGTCATCGCGCTGGGCAAGGGGCAGCCGGTGCGCTGAGGCGCGTCCGGGCCGGGCGCGGGTTCAGGAGCATCGAGGGGCCGTCGCCGGCCGGTGTTCAGGAACCGAGCAGGAACTCGGCCCGGATGCGCTTGCCCACCGGGACCGCCTCCGCCGTCACCCGGTCGCACAGCGCCACCACGATCTCCATGCCGTGCCCGCCGAGCCGCGAGGGATCGGGGGAGTACAGCACCGGCAGCGCGGTGCTGCTGTCGTAGACCGTGACGCTCACCCGCTCCGCGGTGCCCTCCAGCTCCAGCAGGTACGGGCCGTGGCTGTAGCGGTCCGCGTTGGTGACCAGCTCGCTGACCGTCAGCATCAGATCGCTGCGGGTGTGGGCGCCGAGCGGGGCGAACCATTCGGCCGCGAGCCGGGTCAGGAACCGGTCCGCCAGGGCCCGCGCCTGCGCGATGCACCCGGGCTCACCGTCGAACACCTCCGCCGTCAGCAGTACGTCGGTGCAGGGGATGTCCGGTCCGGGTACGTCCGGCAGCGAAGCGGCCTGTTCGTTCATGTGCTCCAGCCAGGGCCCGGCGGGGGAGGTGAGAGTCGTTGTCACGGGAGCCGTCTACCCGGGCCGGGGCATCCCACTCCTGGTGATTTCCGGAAATCCTTACCCGGGCTCACGTACGCCCGGGAAGTCGCACCACCGTCACGAAGAAGTCGTCGATCTGCCGGACCGCGGCGATGAACTGGTCCAGGTCGACCGGCTTGGTGACATAGGCGTTGGCGTGCAGTTTGTAGCTGCGCAGGATGTCCTCCTCGGCGGAGGACGTGGTGAGCACCACCACCGGGATGGTGGCCAGCTCCGCGTCGCTCTTGATCTGCTCCAGCACTTGGCGACCGTCGTACTTCGGCAGGTTCAGGTCGAGCAGGATCAGGTCCGGCCGGGGAGCCCCGGCGTGCGGGCCGCGCCGGTAGAGGAAGTCGAGCGCCTCCTGCCCGTCGCGCACCACGTGCAGGGTGTTGCGGATCTTGTTGTCCTCGAACGCCTCGCGCGTCATGAGCTCGTCGCCGGGATCGTCCTCCACCAGGAGGACCTCGATGGGCTGTACCGGACTGGTGGTCACTGGGCATCTCCCGACGGTGCGGCGAGGAGGGCGGGAGCGAGGAGCTCCGCCGTGGTGTGCGTGGGGGCATCAGGGCTGACGGGCAGGGTGAAGTGGATCAGCGTACCCTCGCCCCGCTCCGGGTCCAGCCAGATCCGGCCCCCGTGGAACTCGATGATCTTGCGGCAGAGCGAGAGCCCGATGCCCGTTCCGTCGTAGGCGTCCCGCGCGTGCAGCCGCTGGAAGATGATGAACACCTTGTCCGCGAACTCCGGTGCGATGCCGATCCCGTTGTCCGCCACCGTGAAGTGCCACGCGTCGTCCTCGCGGACGCACCCCACCGTGATCCGGCACGGCACGTCCTCGCGGCGGAACTTGACCGCGTTGCCGATCAGGTTCTGCCACACCATCGCCAGCGTCGTGGAGTCGCCGAGCACCTCCGGCAGGGAATCCTCCCGGACGACCTCCGCGGCCGCGTCCTCGATCGCCAGCGTCAGATTGGCGAGCGCGCGGTCGAGTCCGCGGTCCATGTCCACCGGCTGCCAGCTCTCGTGCACCCGGCCCACCCGCGAGAACGTGAGCAGGTCGTTGATGAGCACCTGCATCCGCTTGGCGCCGTCCACCGCGAAGTCGATGTACTGCTTGCCCCGCGCGTCCAGTTCGTCGCCGTACCGCTTCTCCAGCAGCTGGCAGAAGGACGCCACCTTGCGCAGCGGTTCCTGGAGGTCGTGCGAGGCGACGTACGCGAACTGTTCCAGTTCCGCGTTGGAGCGCCGCAGCTCGTCCGTCTGCTCGGCCAGCAGCGTCTCCCGGCTCTTCGTCTCGGCGAGCTCGTCCACCAGCCGGACCCGCATGGACTCGACGGCGGTGGCCACCGACCGCACGTCCGAGGGGCCGCGTACGTCGATCTTCCCCTCGTACGCCCCCGACCTGACCTCGTCCGAGGCGGCCCGCAGCCGGTTCAGCGGCCTGCCGACCACCCGGTGGAAGAGCAGGCTCAACGCGATCACGGAGGCGAGGAAACCGGCGATCAGCGCCAGGAGCACCCGGTCACGGGTCGCACGGGCGTCGTCCAGCTCCTCACGGGCGTGGTCACGGGCCTGGTCCAGGTGGTCCTGCTGGGTGCCGTAGAGAGCACGCAGCGCGTCGAACTCCGTCTTGCTCTGCAGCAGCGGCGCCGACGCCTCACCGGTGGGCCCGCTGGCCCGCACCGCTCCGATCAGCGGCTCGGCCTGCGAGGTGCGCCACTTCTCGGCCGCCGACGCGATCCGGTCCAGGTCACCGGCGTACGGCTGCTGGGACCCGATCAGCTCCCGTACCCGGGCCAAGCGCTCCTTCTCGTCGCGCTGGCCCTGCTTGTACGGCTCCAGGAACGAGTCGTCGCCCGTCAGGACGAAGCCCCGGACGCCCGTCTCCTGGTTGAGCAGCGCGTTCTGGAGCTGGAAGGAGGCGGAGCGCGCCGGCTGGACCCGGTCGACCAGCTCCGTCGTCCGCGCGGATATCTCGTTCAGGACCACCGCGCCGATCACCAGACACGTGACGACCACGACGACGAAGCCGCCCAGGATCAGGTGGACCCAGCTCTGCACCGACAGCCGTGAGGCACCTCCAGCGCGTGTGGGCTTCCCCTTGGGGTCAGCCATCGTCTCCCACCTTTCCCCAGCTCAGATGCAGTACGGCCACGTCGTCCGCGAGCCCGCCGAAGGGCGCTGCCCCGGCCGTGGCCCCCGCCACGAGGGCGTCGATGAACGGACGGGCCGCCAGCGTGGAACAGCCCTGCGCCATCGCGAGGAGCCCCTCCTCGCCGAGACGGCTGTCGGGGCCGGTGCGCCCCTCGAAGAGGCCGTCCGTGAAGAGCACCAGACTGCTGTCCGGGCCGAGCGCCAGTTCGCTCTCCGACCAGTGCCGCGCCCCCGGCAGCAGCCCGAGCGCCATACCGGTCTCGGGCTCCACCCAGGAGACCTTGCCGCCCTCGCGCAGCAGCAGCCCGGGGTGACCGGCCCGCACGATGCCCACCCGGTCCCCTTCCGGCGGGAAGGTGAGCGTGGTGACCGTCGCGAACAGGTGCGGATCGGAACGCTCCGCCACCAGGATCTCCTCCAGGAGACTGGTCTGGTCGAGGGGGCTGGTGCCGCAGAGCACCGCGGTCCGCCAGGCCACCCGCAGGCACACCCCGAGCGCGGCCTCGGCGGCGCCGTGGCCCGACACGTCGCCTATGACCGCGTGCACGGTGCCGTCCGCGGTCTGCACCACGTCGTAGAAGTCACCGCTCAACAGTGCGTGGACCCGTCCCGGTTCGTAACGGGCCACCGCTTCGAAGCGGTCGTCCCGCAGCAGCGGCACGGGCAGCAGCCCCCTCTCCAGGCGGGCGTTCTCCTGGGCCATCTGCTGGTTGGCCCGCAGCGCTGCCGCCGCCCGCTCCACCTGCTTGCGCTGGAGCGCGTACCGGATCGCCCGGCCCAGCACCTCCGGATCGAGCCGGCCCTTGGCCAGGTAGTCCTGGGCACCGCTGGCCACGGCCGAAAGACCGGTACCGGCTTCCGTCAGCCCCGTCAGCACCACGATGGCCGCGTCCCCGGACGCCTCCACGATCTGCGTCACCGCGTCCAGCCCGTGCACGTCGGGGAGGTGCAGATCGAGCAACACACAGACGGGGGTGCGACAGGTCCGCAGGAACTGTCGTGCCTCCGCCAGCGTCTTGCACCAGGTGAGCGAGGGGTCGAGGTCGCTGTCGGAGAGCATCTCCTCGACCAGCAGGGCGTCCCCGGCGTCGTCCTCCACCAGAAGGATCACCGCGTCCATGCCCCACACGGAGCCGTCCGCCGCCGAAGCGGCCGTCGTCTGCTGAGCGGGAACCGCGGCGGGTCCCGCCTGACGGACCGGCACACCCCTCGTGGGCAGCTCGGTCACACTCCACCCCCTCGTAAGGAAGACGCGGGTCGCCCCGCGCCGTGCCAGGAAGCATAAATGACCCACGCCCGGTGCCGGAGCGCCGGACGTGGGTCACGGGAAGGCCCGCCGGAGCTTTTCCGGCGGCGGTCTCCCGGCTAAGCCTCGACGGACATCCCGGCGCGCAGCCGCGCGACGATCCGGCTCAGCAGCCGCGACACGTGCATCTGCGAAACGCCCAGCTCGGCACCGATCTGCGCCTGGGTCATCTCCTGCCCGAACCGCATCTGCACGATGCGGCGCTCGCGGTCGTCGAGCTGCTCCAGCAGCGGCGCGAGGGTGTGCAGGTTCTCGACCGTCTCCATCGCGGGGTCCCGCTCGCCCAGCATCTCGGCGTAGGCACGCTGGTCCTGGCCGTCGTCGCTCTCGGAGGACGGGGTGTCGAGCGAACCGGCCGAGTAGCCGTTGGCGGCGACCAGCCCCTCGATGATCTCCTCCTCGGAGAGGTCGAGGTGGGCCGAGAGCTCCTTCACCGTGGGGTCGCGGTCCAGCTGCGAGGAGAGCTGCTCCTTCGCCTTGGCCAGCTCGACGCGGAGCTCCTGGAGCCGCCGCGGCACGTGCACGGACCAGGTGGTGTCACGGAAGAACCGCTTGATCTCACCCACGATGTACGGCACCGCGAAGGTGGCGAACTCCACCTCGCGCGAGAGGTCGAACCGGTCGATCGCCTTGATCAGACCGATCGTCCCCACCTGGATGATGTCCTCGGTGTCGTCCCCGCCCCGGTTGCGGAACCGCGAGGCGGCGAACCGCACCAGTGAGAGATTCATCTCGATCAGTGTGTTGCGCGCGTACTGGTGCTCGCGGGTGCCCTCCTCCATCGTCTGGAGGCGGTCGAAGAAGATCTTCGACAGGGCCCGCGCGTCCTGCGGGGCCACCTTCCCGGCGTCCTCGATCCAGGGCAGTTCGTCCTGGCCGGTCCCCGTACCGACACCGGCAGGTGTCAGCGTCCCCGCCCGGTCGTGCCACGACGCCGTCGCGGCGTCGGCTCCGGTGGTTCGCAATGACATCGCCGTCATGGTGTCGCCCTCCCTGTTGCCGTAGCTGTCGGTCCGGCGTCTTCCCGGGGACCGCAGAGTCATGCCTGCCGAATTCAGAAAATTTTGAGGAGATCCCGTCGGCACCGTGAGCGGGGCGGTGAGTGCGCCGTGTCACGGGCCCCGGGCGGCGCCCGCGCCCGGCGGGTACGGAGCCCCGTACACCCGGAAGGAGGAGGCTCGCGCGCATGGCAGACTTGACCGGGTGTTTGGGCCCGCGACGACCAGTGGCCCGCGGGTCAGGACGACAGAGGAAGCAGCATGACGGTGACAGAGGAAAGCCAGGGACTCGCGCCCGAAATCGAGGACTTCGGTCCCGGTATCGCTCCGGATCGGCTGGCCGTCTGCCTGAGCGTGCTGGACGAGCTCGACACCATCGACGTCGACCACCCGGACGCCATCAGGGTGCGACGCGCCACCGCCGGGATCTACCGGACCGTGAAGCAGCGCCGCCGCCAGGAGCGCCGCGCGGCCAAGACGGCCCACGACAAGGCGGTCACCGAGGCGACCGCCACCGGCTCCGCCGAACGGATCGACGACGAGACGCAGGGCGTACTGCCCTCCTCCTCCGCCACCGCCGAGATCGCGGGCATCCTCCAGCGGCCGCGGTCCTGCTACATCTGCAAGATCCGCTACACCGAGGTGGACGCCTTCTACCACCAGCTCTGCCAGGACTGCGCCCGCGAGAACCGGGCCCGGCGCGACGCCCGTACGGACCTCACCGGCCGTCGCGCGCTGCTCACCGGCGGCCGGGCGAAGATCGGCATGTACATCGCGCTGCGGCTGCTGCGCGACGGCGCCCACACCACCATCACCACCCGCTTCCCCAACGACGCGATCCGCCGCTTCAAGGCGATGCCGGACAGCGACGAGTGGATCCACCGGCTGAAGATCGTCGGCATCGACCTCCGCGACCCGGCCCAGGTCGTCGCGCTGGCCGACTCCGTCGCCGCCGAGGGCCCGCTGGACATCCTGATCAACAACGCGGCCCAGACCGTACGCCGGTCCCCGCAGGCGTACAGCGAGCTGGTCGCCGCCGAGTCGGCCCCGCTGCCCGCCGGGGTGCTGCCGCCCGCCGAGGTCATCGGCACCTTCGGCAGCGGCAGCGTCGACCGGGTGGCCGCGCTGCCCGCCGCCCGCAGGGAGGGGCTGACCGCCGACGACGTCACGGGTCTGGCGCTCGTCACCGGATCCGCCTCGTTGGAGCGCATCGCGGCCGGTACGGCCATCGACGCGGGCGGGCTCGTACCCGACCTGCACGACACCAACAGCTGGATCCAGACGGTGGAGGAGGTCGAGCCGATCGAACTCCTGGAGGTGCAGCTCTGCAACTCCACCGCGCCGTTCATCCTGATCAGCCGGCTCCGCCCCGCGATGGCCGCCGCCGCGGGCCGGGCGTACGTGGTGAACGTGTCCGCCATGGAGGGTGTCTTCAGCCGCGGCTACAAGGGCGCGGGCCACCCGCACACCAACATGGCCAAGGCCGCGCTGAACATGCTGACGCGCACCAGCGCCCAGGAGATGTTCGAGAAGGACCGCATCCTGATGACGGCGGTCGACACCGGCTGGATCACGGACGAGCGCCCGCACCCGGACAAGATGCGCCTGGCCGAGGAGGGCTTCCACGCCCCCCTCGACCTGGTGGACGGTGCCGCCCGCGTCTACGACCCGATCGTGCGCGGCGAGGCCGGCGAGGAGCTCTACGGCTGCTTCCTGAAGGACTACGCCCCCGCGGGCTGGTGAAGACCGGCGCACCCGGAGACGCACAGGACGGCCGCACCCCGACCCGGGGTGCGGCCGTCCTGTCGTACCGGCCGCCCCAGGTGCCCCCACAACCCCCTCCGCAATCGCGCCGAGCGGCTTCTTCTGGCCGAAAGTGACCCACAGCACACGTTCTGTCGAGCGGGAAGGTGCTCATTTGGTTACGCTGGGGCGAACGGACGACACCGAGGGATCCACGAAGCTTCCTCGATCGTCCCGGGACAGGTCTGCAACCAGACCGTCGTCCCGCCCCGTACCGGCGCCACCGCGACCGTATGCCCATGCCCTTGCCCCTGCCTGTGGCGGTCCGCGGTGGATATGCCGCGGTGCCCCGACTGCCGGGGGTTACGCGACGCGAAGGAGTGCGCGGTGACACCTGAAGTGACGACCGACGAGAAGCGACCGGCCGAACGAACCGGCGAACGGGCCCGCAGGCCCGAGAAGCTCCGGAACATCGAGGTCTGGGCCAGGTCGGCCCCGATCCGGCTGGCCGGATACGAGGACGACCTCGCCGAGCCGCACATCCTGCCCGGCATCGACTGACCCCGGCCCGCCCGCCGTGTGCGAGAGCCCGGCACCACCCGTCAGGGGGTGCCGGGCTCTCGCGCGTCCGTGCGCTCACTTGGAGTCCTCCGGCGGCCGGAGCGGCACCGGCCGGGCCACCGGCCGCATGAACTCCCGGACGTAGGTGCGGTGCCACCAATGGCCCGTGCTCCGCAGCTCGGCGGCGTCGGTGAACCGGTACCGGTACACCGACGCGCGCACCTGGGCGGGCGGTGCGTCCGGGAAGGGGTTGTGGCCCAGCAGCCGCAGGGTGTCCCGGTCGCCCCGCAGCAGCCGCTCGGTGAACGGCCCGAACCAGGAACGGGCGTACGCGGGGGAGAGCGCGGCGAACCACATCATCCAGTCGAGCCGCAGATGGTACGGGGCGAACTGGCGGGGAAGCCGCCCCGGATCACCCGGCTTTCCCCGGAACCCGTACTCCCGCCAGACGGTGCCCGGGTGGATCACGGTGTCGTACGTCCCCTCGACGACGACTTCCAGCCGCACCCGGCTGATGCTGCCGAACGCGCCGTAGGTGTTGACCAGATGGAGCGGATCGTAGGAGCGGTTCATCACCTGGTGGCGGGAGAGCAGATTGCGGGCCGGCCGGTAACCGAGCACCAGGAGAAGCACGGTGACCGAACCGACCACGATCTCGTACCAGAGCGGGGCGCCGGGGAGACGCCGGGAAGGCCCCGCGACCGGGGACCAGTCGACGCCCGAGAGCGCGAGGACGACCGTCAGCCAGTTCAGCCAGGCGAAGTTGCCGGAGAGGATCAGCCACAGCTGGGTGACGACCATGACGGCCGCAGCCACGCTCGCCACCGGCTGGGGGGTGAAGAGCAGGAAAGGCACCACGAGTTGGGTGACATGATTGGCGGCGACCTCCACCCGGTGCACGGGCGCCGGCAAGTGGTGGAAGAACCAGCTGAGCGGGCCCGGCATCGGCTGCGTCTCGTGGTGGAACTCCAGACAGGTCAGCCGCCGCCAGCAGTCGTCCCCACGCATTTTGATGAGACCGGCCCCGAACTCCACCCGGAACAGCAGCCAGCGCATCAGCCAGAGCACCAGGACCGGCGGTGCGGTCTCGTCGTTCCCGAGGAAGACCGCCAGGAACCCCGTCTCCAGCAGCAGCGACTCCCAGCCGAAGCCGTACCAGACCTGACCGACCTGCACGATCGAGAGGTACAGCACCCAGGGCAGCGCCCACAGGAGCACGGCGCCCCACAGCGGCAACAGCCCGTCCAGCCCGGCCAGAAGTGCGACGGAGACCGCGCATCCCGACCATGCGACGGCCGCGAAGAAACGGTCGGAGTAGTGGAGCCGGAAGAGGCCGGGAGCGGCTGTCCAGCGGGTGCGCAGCAGCAGTTCGGGCACCGGCAGCATGCCCCGCTCGCCGATCAGCGCGCGGAACTGGAGGGCGGCGGTGAGGAACGCGGTGAGATAGACGGCGGCGAGAGCCCGCTGGAAGATCAGCCTGCTCAGCCCGTAGTTGTCCGCGGTGAACCAGTCCACCGGCGTGAGTATCGGTCAGCCGGGCCCCGCGCCGCGTGACCGACGCGGCCGTGGCCCGAATCCCCCGCGGACGGGGTGCTGACGCCCGATCGGCTGTGCGTGGCGGCCGAGCGGTGGTGGGACCACCGGTGTCGGGCTTCGCGCACGGCAAGCCGAGATGTGTTTCCACCGAGGCGGCGCCCGTACCGGACCCGCCCGGCTCAGCCTGTCGCCATGCGGCGCAGCGTCCGCCCCAGCCGCCGCGCGTACAGCCGCTGGAGGACAGGAACGAGCGGTCCTGCCAGGCGGGTGTACCAGAGCGCGGGCCGGGAGAACGCCGTGACTGCGAACCAGACGGTTCCGTCGTCCGCGAGCTCGACCACGAAGGACTCCTCGCCCCTCTCCGGGTGCCCGCCGAGCGTTCCGTACGCGAAACCGATGCGCGTCGGCGTGTACTCGGCCCACACCACCTCGCAGGGAGCCGTGAAACGCAACGGGCCCATGCGCAGGGTCACTTCGACGAACCCGCCCACCTCCGCACGGTCGGCGGACGCGTCGACGAGGGTCCCCGTCGTACGGTGCATGCGCCACTCGGTCACCGCGGCACCGGCGGCCTCGAACGCGGCCCGCCCCCGGCCGACCCGGGCGCGGTGACGCAGATGGGCGTACCCGCTCGGCAGCGGGTCCACGCGAGTGGCGCCGATCTCCGGGTAGGTGAAGGTGTGCACGTGGGCCGTCCTTCCGGTGCGTACGCGTCGGGCAGCGGTGGGAGGGCGCGACGCGATGGTCCCGGGGCCGAGCATAAGGGCTGTCCCGGGATTGAATGTGTTCAAGGCTGCGCCGGGCGGGCGTACCCCGGCTTGCGGGCGGTGCGCGGGTGCGTCAGACATGAGGGAACCAACCACCCCGTACGTACTGGCAGGAGAGCACCGTGCGCTCGTCCCGACGACTTCCGTATGCCCTGTCCGCCGTGGTCTCCGTGGCGGCCCTCTCCGCGGCGGGCTGTTCCGGTGCATCCGGACACGGGGCAGCCCGTCCCGCCTCGACGGCCGTCGGTCACGAGGTGCTGCTCCAGCCGGCCGCCGCCCGCGGTCCGGCGCCCTTCACCGCGTCCACCGCGGGGGTGGTCCCGGGGGCCGAGGACGCGCAGCCGCTTCCGGCGGGCGGCCCCCCTGCCGAGGCTCAGGCCGTCCACGTCGTCACCGGCGACGCGGCAGGACTGTACGGCGGCGTCCGCGACACGCCCGGTTGCGATGTGGACGCACAGGCCGATCTGTTGAGCGAGGACTCCCGCCGGGCCCGGGCCTTCGCGCGGGTGGCGGGCATCGAGGCGGTGCAGATCCCCGGGTATCTGCGCGCGCTGACCCCGGTGGTGCTGCGGGCCGACGTACGCGTCACCGACCACGGCTTCGCCGCGGGCGCCCCCACCAGTTTCCAGACCGTGCTCCAGTCGGGCACCGCGGTGATGGTCGACAGCCGGGGGCTGCCCCGGGTGCGGTGCGCCTCCGGCAACCCGCTCGCTCCCGCCGTACCCCTCACCGGGCGGATCGCCGACCGCGGTGAGCGCTGGGCCGGGTACGCGCCCGACCGGGTGCTGGACATCGAGCCCAGCGCGCGGGCGCTGGAGAGCCTGGTCATCGCCGATCTCGTCGAAGGGACGTGGATCGAGCGGCCGAGCGGCTACAGCGCCGAGGACAAGAACCCCGCCGCGCCGCCCGCGGCGGACCCGGGCGCCGGTTTCTTCCCCTTCGCTCCCGACGCCTCGGACGGATCCCCGCAGGAGTCCGGCGGGGATGCGGACTCCGGCGTGCCCGCTCCCGGATCCCCGGAATCGGACGAGGGGGCCCGGGATCTGCCGGACTTCACGGGCGACGGTCCTGCCGAAGGGCTCCCCGACTTCACGGGCGACGGGACCGCCGACGGCCTTCCCGACTTCACGGGCGAACCGGACTTCGGGCCGGACGGCCTCCCCGACTTCGCGGGGGACGGCATCCCCGACTTCACCGGGGATGCCGGGGGAGCGGCGGACCTGCCCGATTTCACCGGTGAGGCGGACGCGGGTCTGCCGGACTTCACCGGCGGAGCGGACTCCGCGGCCCAGGATGCCGCCGGCGACTCCGACGCGGCGGGGCTGGATACGTCCACGGCGTGAACCGGCGTGAACTGGAGTGAACCGGAGTGAACCGCGCGGGCCGCCACGGGACGCTCGGGCCCGGCCCGCTTCGCGAACCGCTCGAAGAATCGGATAAATGGTGGCAGAGTGGCCGACATGGATGATCGGGTAGCGGGTGCCCTGTCACTCCCGGAAGACTGGCCCGCCCTCCCGGATCTCAGCCTCGCCCTGAACCGTATGGGCAGCTTCGACTGGGATCTTGACAGCGGCCTCATGCACATGGACCAGCCCGCACTCGACGTGTTCGACCTGCGGGCCGAGGAGTACGACGACCAGCCCGCCTCCCTCTCCCTGCGGGTGCCCGCGGACGAGGGCGCCCGGCTCGACGCCATGGTCAAGCAGGCGCTCAAGGCGGGGCGGGAGAGCTACGGTGCCTACTTCCGCTGCCGGCTCCGTGACGGCTCGCTGCGCTGGACGCACACCCAGGGCTTCATCCGGCGAGACGCGGAGGGCCGCCCGCGCCGCATCCTCGGCATCGTCCGGGACGCCTCCCAGGAACTGGCGGATTCGGCCGCGCGCCAGGAACTGGACGAGGAGCGGCGCCGGCGGACCAGCCTGGTGCAGGCCACCTCCGCGGCGCTCGCCCATGCCCGAACCGTGCAGGATGTCATCGACGTGCTCAAGAACTCGCGCGGCCTGGCCCACCTGGGGGCGACCAGCCTCGTCATGGGGCTTCTGGAGGCTGGGCGCATCCACCTGGTGGCGGACGGGCCGGAGGGGTCGTTCGTGCCGGGCACCCGCTACACGCGGGTGGACGAGCAGTATCCGATGAGCGAGGTCCTGCGGACGCTGGACCCGCGGTTCATCGAGACCTCCGAGGACTTCGCCACCTCCTACCCCGAGCTCTGGTCGCAGGTCGGCCACCTCGGAATCACCTCCGCCGCCTACCTTCCGCTGATCGCCCAGGCCCGCCCGATCGGCGCGCTCGGCCTGCTCTACGACGACCGGTCGGGGTTCGCCGCCGACGAGCGCAACCTCCTGGTCTCCCTGAGCAGTTCGATCGCGCAGAGCCTTCAGCGCGCGATGCTCTACGAGCAGGAGCACGACCTAGCGGAAGGGCTCCAGCAGGCCATGCTGCCGCGCCGCATCCCGGAGGTGCCGGGTGCGCAGGTCGCCGTCCGGTACCGCTCCGCCCGGATGGGGCGCGACATCGGCGGCGACTGGTACGACGTCATCCCGCTCCCCGGCGGCCGGGTCGGCGCGGTCATCGGGGACGTCCAGGGCCACGACACCCACGCGGCTGCCGTGATGGGGCAGCTCAGGATCGTGCTGCGCGCCTACGCGGCCGAGGGGCACAGCCCCGCGACCGTCATGGCCCGCGCCTCCGTCTTCCTGCACGAGCTGGACACCGACCGCTTCGCCACCTGCATCTACGCCGAGGTGGACCTGACCACCGGCGTGATGCAGATGGTCCGGGCCGGTCACATGGAGCCGCTGGTCCGGGACCCCGACGGCAGTTGTCACAAGCTGTTCGTCGAGGGCGGCCTCCCGCTCGGGCTCTCCGCCGAGTTCGGCCGTCTGGACTACCCGGTGAGCACCGTCGAACTCGACCCCGGGCAGACGCTGGTGTTCTACACGGACGGTCTGGTGGAGCTCCCCGACACCGACTTCGACGCCGGGATGCGGCTGCTGACCGACATGGTGCGCAACGGCCCGCAGGACATCCGGCGGCTCGCCGACCAACTGTGCGAGGCGGTCGACGAACACGGCGGCGAGGACGACGTGGCGGTCCTGCTGCTGCATCGCGACGCCGCGCCCACTCCGCAGCCCGGCGGACGGCTGAGGCAGCACGTCGCCCAGAACGACCCCGAGGCGCTGAGTTCCGCCCGGCACATGATCAGAGCCGCAGTACGCGCCTGGGGTGCCAGGGAGCGAGCGGACGAGATCGAACTCGCCGCCGACGAACTGATCACCAACGCCCTGATGCACACCGACGGCGGGGCCATCGTCACCATCCGGATCCTCGCGGGAGGCGAGCGGCGGCTGCGGGTCGACGTGGAGGACCGCTCCAGCGCGCTGCCGCGACGCCGTGACGCGGGGGACGCCGGAGTCTCGGGACGCGGGCTGATGCTCGTGGACCGGCTCGCCGACGTCTGGGGGGTGGAGTCCCGGGGCGGCGGCAAGTGCGTCTGGGGCGAGTTCCTCATTCCCGAGCGGTTCGAGCGGGCGGGCCGCCCCGAGCGCCGGGAGCACCACCAGCTTCCCGGGCACTCGGACGGGTCCGACGGGTCCGACGATCCGGAGGAGCCCGGCGGCCCCGGCCGGCCCGGTCCGTCCCGCCGTCCCTGAGTCTCGCCCCGCTGCCCCAACAGGCCGGATTTTGCCGACCCGTGAACGAATTCCGCCATCTACCGTGCGGTAGCGGAACGTAACATGTCCGTCCTTGACCGTAACTGATCGCCGTGATTTGACTGGGGGTGTACGGCGGTCTCGCTCTTCCCCCGATGACATGAGGACCCCCATGGGTACCGAACTGCTCGCCCCACTCGATCTGGCCTTCTGGCACCTGGAGTCCGAGGCCCACCCGATGCATCTGGGCGCGCTCGCCGTCTTCTCCCCGGTGCCCGGCGGCCCCCGGCAGGACGTGCTGGAACTGCTCCGTGAACGCGCGGTGGCCGTCCCCCGGCTCCGGATGCGGGTACGGGACGTCCTGCTGCCCCTCGGCGGTGCGGCCTGGTCCACCGACAAGGACTTCGACGTCTGCCGTCACGTGCACCGGGCCGTCCTGCCCCCGGGTGACTTCATGGCGGCGGCGACCTCGCTCGCCGGCGACCTGATGGAACGCCCGATCGCCCGGGGACTGCCGCCCTGGGAGATGTACCTGCTGGAGAGCAGCTCCGGCGGCGGCCCGTTCGCCGTGCTCGTGAAACTGCACCACGCCCTGGCGGACGGCATGCGTGCCGTCGCGATCGGCGCGGGCATCTTCGACGAGATCGCGGCCGTAGCCTCCCGCCGTGCGACGGCCGTGCGGCGTACCCCCGTCCCGCCGCGCTCCTGGATGCCCGGCCCCCGGGAGGTCGCCGGCCTCGCGCTCGGCCGCCTCGAGGAGGTCGGCCGGGCGCTGGGTGTCGGCGCCTCCGTGGTGCGTGCGAGCCGGCTGGCACCGGGTGGCTCCGGCGCCCTCGCGGCGGGCTCCAGTGGCACCCGGCGGCTCGTCACCGCGGACCTGGACGCCGAGGCCGTGCAGCGTGTCCGCCGGGCCGAGGGCGGTACGGCCAACGACGTGCTGCTCGCCGTCGTCGCCGGGGCGCTGCGGCGCTGGATGACCGGCCGCGGAGAGGAACTGCCCGGCGACGACCCCAGAGCCCTGGTGCCGGTCTCGCGCCGACGCCCCGGCGGGGCCGCGCAGAACGGCAACCGGCTCTCCGCCTACCTCCTCGGTCTCCCGGTCTCCGAGCCGGATGCCCGCGGCCGGCTGCGGGCGGTACGCATCGCCATGGAGCGCAACAAGGCCGCCGGCCCGCTGAAGGGCGCGGGAGCCGTCGCCGTACTGGCCGACCGGCTGCCGCCGCTGGCCCACCGCTTCGGCGCTCCGCTCGCCGGGAACGCGGCCCGGATGCTCTTCGACCTCCTGGTCACCAGCGTCCCACTGCCCCGCGCCGAACTGTCGCTGGGCGGCTGCCCGTTGCGCTCCCTCTATCCGATGGCCCCGCTGGCCCGGGGGCAGTCGCTGGCCGTGGCGCTCTCCACCTACGGCGGGCGGGTGCAGGTCGGACTGGTCGCCGACGGCCGGGCGCTGCCCGACCTCGACCTGCTCGGAGCGGCGATGACGGACGAGCTGGCCGCGCTCCAGGAACTCACCGGGGCCCCTACGCGTACTCGGCCGGACGGAGTGACCGATTGATCGGACTGATTCCGAGGTGAGAGGGGGGAAAGTGGGTGCCACCCCGGTTGACTTGCCGCAGTGATCCGATGAATATTCGCTCTGTAGGCAAAGCGATCATTCAACGAGGGCGGCAGGGCAATGCGGCGCACCACACTCGGAAGTACCGCGGTCGAGGTCACCGAACTGTCCTTCGGGGCAGCGGCCATCGGCAATCTCTTCAGCGCGGTCGACCCCGGACAGGCGGCCCTCGCGGTGGACGCCGCGTGGGACGAGGGTGTCCGCCACTTCGACACCGCCCCGCACTACGGCCTCGGCCTCTCCGAACGGCGGCTCGGCGACGCACTGCGGTCGCGGCCCCGCGCCTCGTACACCCTCTCCACCAAGGTCGGGCGGATCCTCGACCCGCTGCCCGCCGGGACACCGGTTCCGGACGGGCTCGACGACGGGTTCGCCGTTCCGGTGACGCACCGCCGACGCTGGGACTTCAGCGCGGACGGAGTGCGCAGATCCATCGAGGACAGCCTGCTGCGCCTCGGGCTCGACCGGATCGACGTGGCCTACCTGCACGACCCGGACGACCACGCCGAAGCCGCCTTCGGCGAGGCGTACCCGGCGCTGGAACAGCTGCGCGCCGAAGGCGTCGTCGGCGCGATCGGTGCCGGGATGAACCAGACCGCCATGCTCACCCGCTTCCTCCGCGACACCGACGTGGACGTCGTGCTCTGCGCCGGCCGCCACACCCTGCTCGACGGCAGCGCGCTGGACGAACTGCTGCCCGAGGCCGAGGCCCGAGGCCGCAGCGTCGTCGTCGGCGGGGTCTTCAACTCGGGCTTGCTCGCCGACCCGCGCCCCGGCGCCCCGTACGACTACGCGGCCGCCCCCGCCGACCTGCTCGAACGCGCCCTGCGCATGAAGGCCGTCACCGAGGCGCACGGCGTCCCCCTGCGTGCCGCCGCCCTGCACCACTCCCTCGCCCACCCGGCCGTCGCCACCGTGCTGGTCGGCACCCGCTCACCGGACGAGGTACGCGACGCCGCCGCCCTGCTGCGCACTCCGCCGCCGGCCGCGCTCTGGGACGACCTGCGCGCCGAAGGCCTCCTCCCGGCCCCGGGCGCGCCCGCCGGGTCGCAGGCCTCCGAGGAGCGGTGACATGACCGGACCCGCGACGATCGTCGACGCCCACCACCACGTCTGGGACCTCTCCGTACGGGACCAGGAGTGGATCACCGGCGAGGAGCTCGCCCCCATCCGGCGCAGTTTCACCCTGGCCGACCTGGAACCCGTGGCCAGGGCCGCGGGCGTGGCCGCCACCGTCCTCGTGCAGACCGTCTCCGTCGCCGAGGAGACGCCCGAGTTCCTCGCCCTCGCCCACGGCAGCGACCTCGTTGCCGGGGTCGTCGGCTGGACCGACCTCACCGCCCCGGACGTCGCCGGCACCCTCGCCGCACTCCGGGAGCTGCCCGGCGGCGACCGCCTGAGCGGCATCCGCCACCAGGTCCAGGGCGAGAGCGACCCGGACTGGCTGCTCCGCCCCGACGTGCAGCGCGGCCTGGCCGCCGTCGCCGACGCCGGACTCGCCTACGACCTGATCGTCCGGCCCCACCAGCTGCCCGCCGCCACGGCAGCCGCCGCACTGCTGCCCGGACTCACCTTCGTACTCGACCACGCCGGGAAGCCCCCCGTCGCCCAGGGACACCTCCAGCCCTGGACCGACGACCTGCGCGCGCTGGCGGCGCTGCCCAACACGGTCTGCAAACTCTCCGGCCTCGTCACCGAGGCGGACCCGCACCACTGGACCGTGGACGACCTGCGCCCGTACACCGACGTCCTGCTCGACGCCTTCGGACCGCGACGGCTGATGTTCGGCTCGGACTGGCCGGTGTGCCGGCTCGCCGCCCCGTACGAGGAGGTCCTCGGGGCCGCCCGCACCCTCACCGCGGGCCTCTCCGAGGACGAGCGCGCCGCCGTCTTCACCGGGACGGCGACCCGCGTCTACCGGCTCGGCTGAACCGCCCCGAGGGTGCGACGTACGGACGGCGGCCCCGCCAGCGGTGGCCGACCGTCCGGGGCCTGCGGCAGGCTGGACACATGCCCGAGCTGCCGGAAGTCGAAGCCCTGCGGGTCTTCCTCGGCGACCACCTGGTCGGCAGGGAGATCGCCCGCGTCCTCCCGCTCTCCGTCAACGTGCTCAAGACGTACGACCCGCCGCCCACCGTCCTGGAGGGCACCATCGTCACCTCGGTGGACCGGCACGGAAAGTTCCTCGACGTCGGCGCGGGCCCGCTCCATCTCGTCACCCATCTGGCCCGGGCCGGCTGGCTCCAGTGGCGGGAGTCCTTCCCCGCCAAACCGCCCGGTCCCGGCAAGGGGCCGCTGGCCCTGCGCACCGTCCTCGCCGACGGCGACGGATTCGACCTGACCGAGATGGGCAGCAAGAAGCGGCTCGCCGTGTACCTGGTCCACGACCCCATGGACGTCCCCGGCATCGCCCGGCTCGGCCCCGACCCGCTGGCCCCGGACTTCGACCGGGACGCGTTCGCCGCCCTGCTCGACGGGGAGCGCCGCCAGATCAAGGGCGCGCTCCGCGACCAGTCGCTGATCGCGGGGATCGGCAACGCCTACAGTGACGAGATCCTGCACGCCGCGAAGATGTCCCCGTTCAAGCGCACCACCGACCTCGGCGACGAGGACATCAGCCACCTCTACACCGCGCTGCGTACCACCCTGGAGGAAGCCGTCGCGCGCAGCAGCGGGGTCGCCGCCGGCAAGCTCAAGTCCGAGAAACGCGGCGGCATGCGCGTCCACGGACGGGCGGGGGAACCCTGCCCGGTCTGCGGGGACACCGTGCTCGAAGTGTCGTTCAGCGACTCCGCGCTCCAGTACTGCCCCACCTGCCAGACCGGCGGGAAGCCGCTCGCCGACCGCAGGACCTCCCGCTTCCTCAAGTGAGCGTGGTCCGCCGGGGCGCGCGTACCGCCTACACTCCGGCCTCATGCTGCGCGTACTCGCCGTCGACGACGAAGAACCGGCCCTGGAGGAACTCCTCTACCTCCTGCGCGCCGACCCCCGCATCCACAGTGCCGAAGGCGCCACCGGTGCCACCGAGGCGCTGCGCCGCATCGGCGCCGCCGTCGACGCGGGACCCGAGGACCCCGGCGCCATCGACGTCGTCTTCCTGGACATCCACATGGCCGGCCTCACCGGCCTCGACGTCGCCCAGCTGCTGGGCGGCTTCGCCGCGCCCCCGCTCATCGTCTTCGTCACCGCCCACGAGGGCTTCGCCGTCCACGCCTTCGACCTCAAGGCCGTCGACTACGTGCTCAAGCCCGTACGCCGCGAACGCCTCGCCGAGGCCGTGCGCCGCGTCGCGGAACAGGTGGGGGAGCGCACCGCGCCCGTGCACGACACCGGCGGCGACCCGGTGCAGGTCGAGCTCGGCGGAGTGATCCGCTTCGTCCCCGTCGAGGACATCGTGTACGCCGAGGCCCAGGGCGACTACGCCCGTCTGTACACCGACACCGGCAGCCACCTCGTGCGGATTCCCCTCACCACCCTGGAGGAGCGCTGGCGCACCCGGGGATTCGTCCGCATCCACCGCCGCCACCTCGTCGCCCTCGCCCGCATCGACGAACTCCGCCTGGACGCGGGCGCCATGAGCGTCCGCATCGGCGGCGCCGAACTCGCCGTCAGCCGCCGCCACAGCCGCGCCCTGCGCGATCTGCTGATGCGCCAGTCGAGCCGCTGACCAGGCCCCTTCCCAGCCGCACCCCGCGCCCCCTAAACTACCGGCCCATGTCCGCAGAGCCCACGCCCCGGCGCGAGGTCGTCACCGGAGTACCCCGGAGGGTGCGTCCGCTGCCGCGCCACCGCACCCAGTCCGAGATCGACGAGCAGACCGCCCTCGGAGGAGCGTACGTACGCTCGCTGATGCGCAGCCAGCTCCGCGCCGGGCTCACCGCCTTCACCGCCCTCGCGCTCGTCGCCGGCACCCTTCCGCTCGTCTTCACCACCCTGCGCAGCGGGGCGGTCGTCTGGGCAGCCCTCGGATTCGCCGCCTACCCGCCGATCACCCTCCTCGCCTGGTGGTACGTACGCCGGGCCGAACGCAACGAACGGGATTTCGCCCGGCTCGTGGAAGGCCGTCCCGCCCCGTGAACAACACCGCAGGCCCCCCGCCCGGCATACCCGCCCGCCCCCGCGAAGGGCGCCCCGAACGGTGAATGCCCCCGACCACACGGCTTCCTGGGCGGCGGTCGCCCTCGTCGTCCTCGCCACGGTGCTCGTCGGCGGATTCGGCCTGCGGATCTCCCGCACCACCTCCGACTTCTACGTAGCCTCCCGCACCGTCCGCCCCCGCCTCAACGCGGCGGCGATCAGCGGTGAGTACCTCTCCGCCGCGTCCTTCCTCGGCATCGCCGGACTGGTCCTCGTACACGGCCCCGACATGCTCTGGTACCCGGTCGGCTACACCGCCGGCTATCTGGTGCTCCTCTTCTTCGTCGCGGCCCCGCTGCGCCGCTCGGGGGCGTACACCCTGCCGGACTTCGCCGAGGGCCGCCTCGAATCGCGCCAGGTGCGCCGCCTGGTCAGCGTGTTCGTCGTCGGCGCGGGCTGGCTCTACCTCGTCCCCCAGCTCCAGGGCGCCGGGCTCACCCTGCAGATCCTCACCGGCGCGCCGGGCTGGCTCGGAGACGTGCTCGTCGCCTCGGTGGTGGTGGTCGCGGTCGCGGCGGGCGGCATGCGGTCGATCACCTTCGTCCAGGTCTTCCAGTACTGGCTGAAGCTGACCGCGCTCCTGGTCCCCGCGCTCTTCCTGGTACTCGCCTGGCAGGGCGACGGCAGCCCGGCCGTCACCTTCGGCGGGCAGCACGCCGTCTTCCGCGCCGACCACCCGCTCTACGCGACCTACGGACTGATCGTCGCCACCTTCCTCGGCACCATGGGACTCCCGCACGTCGTCGTCCGCTTCTACACCAGCCCCAACGGCCGCGACGCGCGCCGCACCACCGTCGCCGTGCTCGCCCTGGTCGGCCTCTTCTACCTGCTGCCACCCGTCTACGGAGCGCTCGGCCGCCTCTACGCCCCCGAACTGCGGCACGGCGGCGACGCGGACGCCGCCGTACTGCTGCTGCCCGCGCGGGTCATCGGCGGGCTCGGCGGCGACCTGCTGGGCGCGCTGATCGCCGGGGGAGCGTTCGCCGCGTTCCTCTCCACCGCCTCCGGCCTGACCGTCGCCGTCGCCGGAGTCATCACCCAGGACGTCCTGCCGCAGCGCGGGGTGCGCTACTTCCGGCCCGCCACCGTCCTCGCCATCGCCGTCCCGCTGGCCGGCTCGCTCCTCGTCAGCAGGGTGCCGGTCGCCGACGCGGTGGCGATGGCCTTCGCGGTCTCCGCCTCGTCCTTCTGCCCTCTGCTGGTACTCGGCATCTGGTGGCGCCGCCTCACCCCGCCGGGAGCCATCGCCGGACTGCTGCTCGGCGGCGGCTCGGCGCTCATCGCGGTGGCGATCACGGTGAGCGGGGCCGTACGGCCGCCGGGCTGGCCGCACGCACTGCTGGCCTGGCCCGCTGTCTGGTCGGTGCCAGTCGGCTTTCTCGCGATGGTCCTCGTCTCGCTCGCCACCCCGGGGCGCGTACCCCCGGGCACCAACGCGGCGATGACCCGCTTCCACCTCCCGGAAGCCCTGACGGCCGGGAGGGACCGATGACGGCGGCCGGCATCGCGGTCATCGCCGTACTGGTCGCCCTGCTGACCGGAGCGGCCTTCCTGCTCGGCCGCCGCACAGCCCGCCCGGTGCGGCCCAGCGACGTCGGTACACCCGTCGAGCACGCGACCTTCGAGACCCTGCACACCGCGTCGCTGGCCGCACCCCCGCTGCGGGCCGGACTGACCGAGGACAGCGCCCGGCGCTCCGCCCGCAGGCTGCGCTCCCTGCTGGGCACCGACGCGCTCTGCCTCACCGACCGGGAACGGGTACTCGTCTGGGACGGGGCGGGGCACCACCACGGCCCGGACGTGATGGAGCAGGTGAAGGAGTTGCTGGAGAACGGCCGCGACACCGCCTTCACCACCGACTGCGGTGATCTCGACTGCCCGCTGCGCTGGGCGGTGGCCGTACCGCTCACCGTCGACCACCGGGTGCTCGGGGTGCTCGTCGCCCACGCGCCACGCGAGTCCGCGGTGCTGGCACGAGCGGCGGGCGAAGTGGCCCGCTGGGTCTGCGTACAGCTGGAACTCGCCGAACTCGACCGCTCGCGAACCCAGTTGATCGAAGCGGAGATCAAGGCCCTGCGCGCCCAGATCTCCCCGCACTTCATCTTCAACTCGCTCGCGGCCATCGCATCCTTCGTCCGCACCGACCCCGAGCAGGCTCGCGAACTCCTCCTGGAATTCGCCGACTTCACGCGCTACTCCTTCCGGCGGCACGGCGACTTCACCACCCTTGCCGACGAACTCCACTCCATCGACCAGTACTTGGCGCTCGTACGGGCCAGGTTCGGTGAGCGGCTCGCGGTCACCCTGCAAGTGGCGCCCGAGGTGCTGCCCGTGGCCCTGCCCTTCCTCTGCCTCCAGCCGCTCGTCGAGAACGCCGTCAAGCACGGGCTCGAAGGAGCCGTCACCCGCAGCCGGATCACCATCTCCGCCCTGGACGCGGGTTCCGAGGCCGAGGTCGTCATCGAGGACGACGGCATCGGCATGGAACCCGAACGGCTGCGGCAGATCCTGCGCGGCGAAGGTGGCTCCTCCACCGGCATCGGTCTGCTCAACGTCGACGAGCGGCTGCGCCAGGTGTACGGCGACGAGTACGGGCTCGTCATCGAGACCGGGGTCGGAGCGGGCATGAAGATCACTCTGCGGCTCCCCAAGTACCGCGCCGGGGTGCACGGTTCCTGAGGCGGCGCCGCCCTCACCCGCCTCTGTCGGGGCTCTTGGAGCTACAGCGGGTGGCCCGGCGGACCGGCCGCCCGTGGCGGCGTCCCCGGTCCTCGTCGGCCGGTTCGCCCAGCAGGTGAGGGGCTCGACCGCCCGCGCGGGGAGGGCCGGCTTACATCCGCTCGGATCACCCGCTCACGCGGCCCGGAGCTCCGGTTCCCCTCCCTCTGCCAGCCCGCTCCGCCTCGCCCACCCGCGGCATCCGGGCCGGCGGCCGGGACCTCAGGTTCCGGCCGAGTGCGGTACGGCCTCGGCCTTGGCGCGCATCTCGTCAGCACGGGCGATCCGCAGGCCGGCGAACAGGCCGGCGGCGCGGTACCAGTGCGCCCGAGCCTGTTCGGGCTCGCCGCGCTCCAGTCGTACCGAGGCGAGATTGTCCAGGGTCTCGGCCTGGTTGTAGATGTCGTGGTTCGCCTCGAACAGCGCGAGTGCCTTCTCGCAGCAGTCGATCGCCGCGTCGAGCTGGCCCAGGCCGAGGCGGGCGATCCCGAGGGTGCCCCAAGTCACCGCCTCGTAGCGGGGCTCGCCGGATTCCCGCAGGACGGGCAGCGCCTCCTCGCACAGGGCGACCGCCTCCAGGTGTTCCCCGCGCTCGGAGACCTTGAACGCCATCTCGATCAGCGCGCGCCCGAGTTCGTCGGAGTGGCCGAGGGTACGGGCGATGGCCAGGGCCTGCCGGGCGTGGGACAGCGCCTCGTCATGGCGCCCCAGCCGGCTGCATACCCAGGAGGCACGTCGTTCGGCCGGGGCCCGGTGCTCCGGGGACAGCAGCGGCAGGCTGGCCGAGCGCACCGCCAGCGGCTCCGCCGCTTCGTCGCCGCGTCCGGTCTCGATCAGCGCTCGGACGAGATTGTGGCCGGCGCGTTCCACGGAGACCGGGTCGTCGAGCCTCACGGCCGCTTCAAGAGCCATCCGGGTGGCGGCGATCTCCTCGGTCCAGCGCCCGGTGACCTCGTGGTAGGTAACCCACTCCAGTGCCACGTCGATCTGGCGGCGAGGCAGACCCGGCCCCGTCATGGTGTGCAGGGCGCCGGCAGCGGTCTCCTCTTCCTGGCGGTACCAGTCGAGGGCGTCCTGCCGGTCGCCCAGCGGGACGCGGACCACGCCGGGCGGGGGATCGTCGGGCAGCCCGGACCTGAACTGCGGCAGGATGAGGCGGTTCGCCGCTTGGGCGTTGTGATGGAGATAGCCGAGCAGCCGGTTTTCGGCGCCCCTGCGGTCGTCATGCTCCTGGTCGGCGAGTTCGGCGCCGTAACTGCGGACCAGGTCGTGGAGGACGTAGCGGCCCTCGGAATCCCGGGAGATCAGGCTCGCCGAGGACAGTTCGCGCAGGCAGCCGCGGGCCTGCGGCACGGGTACGTCCGCGAGGGAGGCGGCGGCCTGGGCGGAGACCGCCGGGCCGGGGTGGAGGGCGAGATGGCGGAAGAACCGGGCCGTGACCGGGGACAGCGCGCGGTAGGAGCGGGCGAAAACGGCGCGGACGTCGACCGCGCGGTCGGTTGCGGCGAAGGCGTCGAGGCCGGGCCGGGACTGGCGCAGTTCTGCGACGGCAAAGCGCAGCGCCAACCGGGGTTCGACAGTGAGCTGCGCCCCCACGACGGCGACGGCCAGCGGCAAATAGCCGCACAGACGTACCAGCTCACCGGCGGCCTCGGGCTCTCTGCGGCAGCGCTCGGCCCCGATGCGCGCGGCCAGTGCGGCAACGGCCTCCTCCGGCGTCCACACGTCCAAGCTGATCAGCCGGGCGCCGTCCGCCGCCGCCAGGCCGACGAGCCGATTGCGAGAGGTGACGATGGTCAGGCAGCCAGGGGAGGCGGGCAGCAGCGGTCTGACCTGTTCGGCGTCACGGGCGTTGTCGAGGAGTACGACCAGTCTCCGGGAGGCCGCCGTGCGCCGGAAGAGTTCCGCGCGAGGTCCGGTGCCGGAGGGGATGTCGAGGCTGGGCGTGCCGAGTGCCCGCAGAAACGAGCCGAGCGCGTCCGCGGGGTCCAAGGGGTCGCCCGAGTCCTCGAAGCCGCGGAGGTTCACATAGAGCTGCCCGTCGGGGAAACGGGCGGACACCCGGTGCGCCCAGTGCACGGCCAGCGCGGTCTTGCCGACCCCGGCCAGCCCGCCGATCGCCGAGATGACGACATGCCCCGCGTTCCCGGCCTGCCCCTCCGTCGCCTCGCGCAGAGCAGTCAACACGGTGTCGCGTCCGCGGAAGACCGCTAGATCGGGCGGGAGTTGGCGGGGTCCCTGGCTGGTACCGCTCCGGGCCGCGGCCAGCAGCCGCCGACGCGACTCGTCGTCCGGCGCGAGGGCGTCCAGCAGCTCGGCGAGAGTGCTCTGCCGGGGCAGACTGCGGCCACGCTCCATGTCGCTGATGGCCCGCACACTCACCCCGGAAGCATCGGCCAGGCTCTCCAGCGTCAACAGCGACCGCTGCCGCGCGTCGCGCAGCAACCGGCCGAAGGTGTCCCCCTCCACGTGCGACCTCCGGTCTCGTCTCCCTTCGTGGCGGGCCCACGGCCCCGAAGCGGTCCGACGAGTGCCAGGGGCGCCACACGGACGTCGCTGTCGACACGTATCCGGATCGCTGCCCGCAGAGCATCTCATGGGCGTCCACATTGGGCGAGCCGTGGCACGAGTGACTGGCAGACACTTCGTGGTGGTGAATGAGCTTTTCTTCCGTTGAGGAGCTGTTGCTCCTCCCGGTCGCGGACATGGTGGTGCTGTCGGTAGACGTGAACATCGCGACAGTGCGTGTGTCGCGGTGTCCGCGAACGCTGTGCGGAGTCCGTCGAGGGGATCACGGTGGATGGCCGTAGCTCAACCGATGCTGGAACGCGCGCGTCGAACAGGGTTCGGACACCCGTACCGACGTGGAACCAGGCACAGCTGTCCTACCCAGCACTGACCGGAATGTCCCCAGAGCAGTTGGACACCCACACAGGCCCTGGCCCCGGAGGGCGGCAGCCGGCGAGGCCGCCCTCCCCGGCTCACCTTTCCAGGACCGAAGCAGCGCCCCCGACGGGATGACCAAGAGGACGTGTCAATGATCTGCAAGCCCTCGGTCGCCGAGCTCCGTTGAACCGGCGGCCGGTGATCCACGTGGGCAGGGGTGAGTGGAGTCGTTGAGCAGATACGAGGTTGCGATGACCGCCGGTCCGGCCGAACACCCGCACGTGAGCCTTCTGCTCGGTGCCTACGTACTCGACGCGCTGACCGATCGGGAAGCCGGCGAGGTCTCACGCCACCTGCTCCGCTGCGACGCATGTGCCGCCGCCTACACGGAGGTGCTACAGGCCCCCGGCTTCCTCGCCCTGCTGACCGAGCAGGACCTGCTGGAGTAGCCGGGAAGGCCGCGCTGGAGCTGCCGCAGCGCGTAGTAGGAACGCGACTTGACGGTGCCCGGCGGAATGCCGAGCACCTCGGCCGTCTCTCCGACGCTGAGCCCGTGGAAGTAGATCTCCACGAGGACCGCGCGGTGTTCGGGGCTCAGCCCGCGCACCGCCGCGCGGACGTCGAGGGAACGGACCGCCGAATCCGCGGTGTCCAACGGCGCGGAGGCGCACTCCAGTACGGAGTCACTGACCTCGGTGGGCCGCGCCTGCCGGGACCGGCGCGCGTCGATGGCGAGGCGCCGTGCCACGGTGAAGAGCCACGGCCGCATCGACTCGTACGGTGCGGCGAAGGCCTCGGGGTGTTGCCAGGCGCGCACCAGCGTCTCCTGGACCAAGTCCTCGGCCCGCTGACTGTCGCCGTAGGTGAGCCCCTGGAGGAACTGGAGGAGCGCGGGGCCGTGTTCCCGCAGCAACTGCGCGAGGGCCCGTTCGTCGGTGGTCGTCGTGGACATCGTGGAACGTCCCTTCCCGCAGGTCGCGGCGGCCTCGTTGCCGCCTGGCGTATACGAACGCATCGACGGGCGGAGGAACAGGCCGCGGGCCGGGGCGTGCGACGAGCGGTCGCACGGAGCGGCGAGCGGTGCGGTGAACGGTCGGCTTCCCGACGGCTGACCCTGCGGAGCGCGCCTACGGCACCACCGTCACCGGCCAGCGTCCCGCCTTGACCAGCCGCACCGCCACCGAGCCGATGATCCGGTGGCCGGCCGACTCGGAAGCGCCCACCACCACGGCGTCCGCCTTCAGCTCGTCCGCGGCGGTGACCAGCCCGTTGTACGGATCCCCGGGGAAGGTGTGGAACTCCCAGCGAACGTCCCAGGTGTCCTTCATCCGCTCCGTGGAGGTCCGGATCTCGTTGATCAGGCTCTCCGCCACGTCGCCGGTGGTCCCGGACACGGGCGCCCCGAGCGCGGCCCCGGCGACCATCAGAGGCTGGACGTAGACCAGGGCCAGCGTTGCGTTCTGCCTGCGTGCGAGCCCGGCGGCGTAGGCCGCCGCCCGCATGGAGGACTCCGAGCCGTCGATGCCCGCGACGATCACTTTGGGTCCATCAGTGCCACGCTCGAACTGGTGTCGCTGTTGCTCACTCACGGCAGGAAGGCTAGCGGCTCCCGTGCGCGCTGCCGAACGGAGCCGGGGTGCGGTGCTGGGCCGGTCGGCACAGGTGCGGTCCTCCCATCGGGTACACCTCACACGGCCTCCGTGTCGCACGGTCCGACAAAAGGATCTTCGTGCGAGCAGTTGGTCATGAAGTATGAAAAGAAGCCACCCGGGCGCCGAGCGCTGCTGAAAATCGCTGCCGGACTCGGCGCGGTGGCTGCCGCGCACCTGATCGCGGCGGAACCGGCCGCGGCGCCCACCACCGGACCGCAAGCCGGCCCGCGGACCCCGGTGGCGGCCGGTCCGCCCGCCGCGGCTCCCCGCAGACCCGCCGGCTACCGGCTCCAGCCCATGGTCGGCCAGGCGGCGGAGGCCGCTCCCAGGCGGCGGCCGGCACGGCCGCCCGTACGCACCAGGCCCTTCGAGGAGCTGCCGGACCTCGGGCACGCGATGGTGCTCACCTTCGACGACGGCCCCGATCCGGTCTACACGCCACAGATCCTGGCCACCCTCCGCCGACACCAGGTGCACGCCATGTTCTTCCTCTGTGGAGAGATGGCGAACGACAACCAGGATCTCGTGCGTGCCATCGCCGAGGACGGCCATGTGATCGGCAACCACACCTGGACGCACCCCCTGATGACCGGCCTGACCCGGGCTGAGGCGAGGGACGAGATCGAGCGGACCAGCGAGGTGATCCGGCGGACGGCCGGGGACGCGCCGCTCTGGTTCCGGGCTCCGTACGGGGCGTGGAACCGCAACGTCTTCGAGATCGGCGCGGAGCTGAACATGGAGCCGATGGCCTGGACGGTGGACACCCTGGACTGGGAGACGCCCGGCACCGACTCGATCATCACCCGGGTGCTGGACGGGGCGGCCCCGGGCGTGGTCGTGCTCTCCCACGACGCCGGCGGCAACCGCTCGCAGACCGTCGAAGCGCTGCCCCAGTACCTGCCCCGCCTGATCGACCAGGGATACCGGCTCACGGTGCCGTACCGCACCTGAACGCAGCGCCCGACGCGCGCGGGCCGGGCGGAGTCGCTTCCGCCCGGCGGGTCCGCGGCCGGCGGCCCGTGGTCAGCGGGTCTCGGACAGGCGCGCGAAGACGACCACGTTGCCGTCGTATCCACCGGCCTTCGAATAGCCGCCGCCGCAGGTGATCACCCGGAGCTCGGCGTAGCCGGTGTCCCCGTACACCCGGGGGCCGGGGAAGTCGGCCTTGGAGAAGACCTCCACGCCGTAGATCTCGAAGACCGCCACCCTGCCGTCGTAGCGGGTCACTTCCACGTGTTCGCCCTTGGTGAGGGAGCCCAGTCCATAGAAGACGGCGGGCCCGGACATGTTGTCCACGTGGCCGACGACCACCGACGTGCCCCGCTGTCCCGGGGAGATGCCGTTCTGGTACCAGCCCGCCAGATTCTTGTCGTGCGGGTCGGGCGCCGCGATCCAGCCGTCCTGGTCGAGGCCCACGTCCACGATCGGGGCGTCCACCTTGATCGCGGGGATCGAGACGCGGGCGGCGGGGGCGTACGGAAGCATCTGCACCGGCTCCGCCTCCACAGGGGCGCTCTCGACGCCCCGCGTGCCGTCGACGCGGGCGGCGGACACGGGCTGCGGCGGCCCGTCCGGCACATCGACGCCGTTCCTCATCATGGCGATCCCGGTGAGCATGACCAGGGCGACGGCCCCCCAGGGAGTGTGCCTGGTCCGCCGGACCTTCCAGTTGTCCCGGCCCATGGTTCTCCCTTTCGTCGCCGCGCTCGCCACGCTCGGCACGTTAAGGGCGCGAGGGCACGACGGCGATCGGAGCGGCGCGAACGGGTGGCGCGCCCTCCTCGTCTGTCGGTGCCTGTCCCTGCCCGCCCCTGTCGGTGCCTGTCGGTGCCTGTCGGTGCCTGTCGGAGTAACGGCCGGATAAAAAATCTGACGGTTCATGACCTGCGGCTCCGTCAGGTGGCGCCACACGTCGTTCGGCGTGTCGCCGTACCGGGAGCCGCGGTGCCGACATGCGACCCGGCGCGGTTCTGGTGAGGGTTCGTCATGGGACGCGTTCGATCGATCCCGGAGGAGAGGCTTCCGGGGCGCGTCCCGCTGGAGGTTCACACGATGCGTGCTACACGCGCTCTCGCGGTCACCGCGACGGCATTCGCGGCGGTGGGACTCGCCCCCACGCTGGCCGTCGCCGGCGGTGGTCCGACCCCGTCCGGCCCGGTGAACGTCACGGTCAACCCCCGCGCGGTCCACCAGGGCGCCACGCTGCAGATCAGCGCTCAGGGCTGCAACCGCGGCGGCCGGGTGTGGTCGAACGCGTTCCCGACGGTTGAGCTCTCCGCGGGCCGCACCGGGTACGCCACCGCGCGCATCCGCTACGACACCACCCCCGGGCACTACAACCTGTCCGTGCGGTGCAACAACAGCATCAACGGCAGTAACAGCAATGGCAATAACAACAACGGCAACGGCAACAACGGCAACGGCAACAACAACGACGGCAACGACTTCGGCAACGGCAACGGCAACGGCAACGGCAACGGCAACGGCAACGACGCCGTGGCGACGGCGCGGTTCACCGTGCTCGACGGCCGGGGAGCCCAGGGCGGCCTCGGCGGCTCCATGGGACCCGGTTCCACGGAGACGCGGATCGGCGGCGCGCTGGTGGCGGCCGCGGCCGTCGGCGGTGCCGTCTTCATCGTCCGCCGGCGTCGGACGAGCAATGCGGCCGTCTAGGGGGCCGTCCCTGCTGCCCGGCCCGATATGCCCGTCGCCCCGGGTCCTTCGTCAAGGACCCGGGGCGACCGACGTTCGCGGTGCGCGCGGTGTCCGGCGGGCCGGCGCCGTTCAGTGCCGGCCGGCGCCGCGACGGCGCGCGAAGAGGACGGTGGAGCCGACGGCCACCAGGACGAGCGCCGCACCCGCCGCGAGTTCTCCGCGGTCGAGCGAACCGATGCTTCCGCCGAGGCCGCCCTGGACGCCCGCGGGGGCGGGCGCGGACGACGTGGGGCCGGCCGTCGCGAGAGCCGTGGCGGTGCCGATCACCGGAGTGACGGGGGCGACGGGGGCGACGGCGGTGGCGGGAGCGGTGGTGGACGCGCTCGTGGTGGCGCCGCCCGTCACGGTGAGGCTCACGTTCCTCGCGTCGCCGCTGGAGCCGCATCTGAACGTCACCGCGTAGATGGCACCCCGCTGGGCGTCCCGGTCCACCGTGGCGACGGCAGTGGTGCTTCCGCTGGAGATGAGAGCGGTGTCGAAGACTCCCGAGGTGACGGTCGCCCCGCCCGAGCACCCCCCGCTGCCCAGCGTGACCTGGCCGCCGGGTGAGATGACCGAGGGGGTGACGGTGGGGGTGAACGGCGAGGTGCTCCCCCCGTCCTGCGCGGCGTGGGCGGCGGGGGACGCGAGGAGGAGAACGGTGGCGCCGGACAGGGCAAGGGGTGCGACACGTATCGCGCGCATGTGAGCCTCCGGGGACCGAGGCGTATCCGCGGAACCGGTTTCCGCGACGCGTGAAGCATGAGGGAATACACCTCGATGTCCGACACGCTAGGAGCACCCCACATATCCCGCGATCGGAGTAAGGCGAATGGGGCAGGGCTGTCCTCCCTCCCGGGCGGCTCGCGGCCCGGGAGGGAGGACAGCCCGGGCACCTCAGCCCCCCGCGTGCGGGAAGAGGTCGAGGAAGGGTGCGGCTGTCGCGGAGATGCCCCGTCCGAAGGGGGCGTCGAAGTCCCAGATCAGGAAGAGGAGAAACGCGATCAGCACGCTGAAGAGGCCCGCGAGAAGCAGTTCGCGGAAGGTTCTGCGGATCTGCAGCGTGAAGATCAGTCCCACGGTCACCAGGGCCCCGATGATGAGGCCGAACCACACCACCCCCGGCATCGTGGCTCCGGCGTTCTGCCCGCGCGCGCTGCGCGCGTCGTCGGCCGCCGCGACCTGGTCCACGAGAGGCTGGTAGGCCTGGCCCTCGTGGTCGTTCCGCGGGACGTAGTTCGTGACGTCCGCGCGGATCGTGTCGATGAGCCGGGTGCCGTGCTCGGTGAGGGAGCCGTGGTCCTCCATGTACCGCCATTCGTCGTTCACCACGTACGAGACGTAGGTGTCGACGTCCGAGCGGATGCGTTCGCGGACCTCCGCCGGATAGACGGACGAGCGCGCGTGGACCTCGTGCAGGGCCTGGGCCTCCAGGCGCACCGACTCCTGGGCGGAGCTGCGGCCCTCCCAGACGCCCGCGATGGCGAGACCGAGCACGATGGCGTACACCACGCCGATCATCATCGTCATGTACTCGATGACGTCGGGCGTTTCGGAGGGGTCGTCGTCCTCGCCCACGCGGCGGTTGTTGAGGACGGCGATGGTGAGTACGACGGCACAGACCGATGCCATAGCGATGGAGAGGGCGATCCATTCCGACAAGGTGTCCTCCGTCGGGTCAGCGGGACGAGCGAGGCCGGAGCACCGCGACGGCGAACACCGCGGGAGCCGTGATCATCAGGGAGAGCGTCACCAACGAGGTTCCGCTGTCGTGGACTTGGCGATGGGGCCGGCGGTAGGCCGGCAGTGCGACGACATGGGGCGTGGGGCGTGCGGAGGGGGTGGGCGAGGGGGTCGGTGACGGGCTCGGGGTCCGGGGGCGCGGCGGGGCCGGCGCGGGGGGCGGAGGCGTGGGCCGGGGCGCGGGGGGCGGAAGGGCGCGTGGCGACGGCAGCCGGGGCTTCGGGGGTGGCGGCGGGGGTTCGGGGGTCGGGGAGGGCTCCGGCGTCGGAGACGGCGGAGGCGGAGGAGTGGGGGACGGTGGAGGGGGCGAGGGCTCGGGCGACGGAGCGGGCGGCGGCGTGGGAGGAGGCGTGCATACGCCGCTCCCCGCCACGGCGACCGCGGTTATTCCGCCGTCCTGCCCGATGACGACGACCGCGCAGGCGTCCGCGATCGCCGGGGCGGGCGCGGTCATCAGCCAGAGGAGTGCGGTGGCCGCGGTGAGCCGTCCGATACGTGATCCGTGCACGAACCGGATCATGGTCCTCCTCGGCGCGATGCGTACGACGCACTCGGGTGATTCGCCTGATGGTGGGACAATCGGCGATTTTCCTGTATCGAAGGGTGGGAGCGTGCTCTGTCGTCGCCGGGTTGTCTCCGCGGGCAGGCGCTCGGCCCGGACCGCGCGGACTGTTTTCGGTGAGCGGTCATTGACCGACCGTGAGCGTCGACTTCCCTTTCCGGGAGGTTCGTTCGCCCCGGCACGGTGGCGGAGATCGTCGGCGAACCCGCCCCGTCAGGCGTACCGGCCATTCGGTGTGGCCTGAATTGCCGCGCGGTGGTCGGTGTTCGCCGGACCTCGGTTACCGGGGGGTCGGTATCCGGTGCGTGGCGGGCAACTCGCCTTTGGATAAAGGTGGGTGATGTCACGAAGGGAGTGGCGGATGCCCCCGGGGGAGCGTGTGTGGCGATATGTGATATAGGGGTCCTGGCTATGCCCGGTGCAACACCGTTGGTTCGTTGGCCAGTTCCGGATAGTCTCTCGTCGGCCCGGCGGGAACTCCCGTCGCTCCGCGTTCACCTGCGGATACGTACGGTGGTCACACCTGTCACCAGGGTGTGACCAATAACGGACCGCGAATTTCCGTTTCCACTCGCTCTCTTGGCGGTCGGTCAGTAGCCTCTGCTCAACACTGACCATGAACATGGCCGGATCGTCGTGGCGACTTGTTGGAGACATCGATGGAGCGTCCCGCCTGGGCACCGCAAGGCATAGACATATCGGTGCCGAGCGTGTCCCGCATGTACGACTTCTATCTGGGCGGCTCGCACAATTTCGAGGTGGACCGGGAAGCGGCTCGCAGGGCGATGGAGTTCCTGCCGGGTCTCCCCAAGATCATGCAGGCCAATCGCGCGTTCATGCGCAGGGCGGTGCGCTACGCGGTGGCCGCGGGCGTGACCCAGTTCCTGGACATCGGCTCGGGCATACCGACCTTCGGCAACGTCCACGAGATCGCCCACGCGGCCGATCCCGCCGCGCGCATCGCCTACGTCGACCACGACCCGGTCGCGGTGGCGCACAGCCGTGCGGTTCTCGACGGTGACAGCCGCACCACCGTGGTCGCCGCCGACCTGCGCCGTCCGCAGGAGATCCTGAAGAACGCGGAGATCGGCGAACTGCTCGATCTGGAAAGGCCGGTGGCCCTCCTCCTGGTGGCCGTGCTCCACTTCGTGGAGGACGCGGACGATCCGTACGCCGCAGTCGCCGAGCTGCGCGAGGCGCTCGCCCCGGGCAGTCTGCTCGTGGTCACCCACGCCGCGTACGAGGGCATCCCGCTCACCCGGGAGGAGGCGGGCGGTGCCGTGGGCGTGTACAGCAGCATCCGCAACCCGCTCATCATGCGCTCGCCCGCCGAGGTGGCCCGCTTCTTCGAGGGGTTCGAACTCGTGGACCCGGGGCTGGTGCCGATGCCCGACTGGCGGCCCGACCCCGGTACGGCCGGTGAGCCCGAAGATCCCTTCGCCTTCTCGGGGTACGCCGGTGTGGGGCGCAAGGCGTGACCATCCCCGCCCAGAAGTCCGGAGCGTCCGACGAGGAACCGGACGGCCCCGAGGACCGGCTCCGGCGCTTCGCCACGATCTGGAGCCGGGCCATCTTCCCGTCGACGGCCACCTCGCTGACGCGGCCCGAGTTCGAACAGCATCTGCTGCCCCTGGCACGCGAGCTGAACGAGACCCTGCACGCCCGCCCGTTCGACGCGGCGCCCGCCCAGCAGGTGGGCGCGGCGCTCGTCGCCGCGCACTGCACCGACCCCGACGCCCTCACCGCCACCCTCGGCGTCATCGACTCGTACCTGGTGCTCTACTGCGGCGGCAACGGCCCCGCCGAGCTCTCGACCGAGGACAGCCGGGCCCGCAGCGCGCGCATCCAGCACGCGCTGGCCGGGGGGTACAGCCACGCGCTGCGCGAGCGGACCCTGGGTGAGCAGGAGGCCATCGCCCGTTCCGCGCTGACCGCCCGCTCGCACGCCGAGCAGGTGCTGCACGAGACGCAGGCGCGCTTCCAGGCGGTCTTCGCGGAGGCCGCGATCGGTATCGCCATCGCCGACCTCGACGGCAACGTGCTGGAGCTCAACGACACCCTCACCCGGATGTTCGGCGGTCTCGACAGCCACGTCCGCAGCCGCAAGCTGACGGACTGGGCCCACCCGGAGGACACTCCGCACGTCTGGCGGTACTACCACGAGCTCGTCCGCGGCGAACGCGACCATTACCGCGTCGAGAAGCCCTACTTCCGCAACGACGGTACGGTCCTGTGGACCAACCTCACGGTGTCGCTGCTGCGCGACTCCGAGGGGCGCCCGGAGTACCAGCTCGCGCTCATGGAGGACACCACCGAGCGCAGGCTGCTGAACCTGAGGCTGCGTTACGAGGCCACCCACGACGCGCTCACCGGGCTGCCCAACCGGACCCTCTTCTTCGAACGGCTGGAGAAGGCGGTGGCGGCCAAGGGCGGCACCCGCTTCGGACTCTGCTACCTCGACCTCGACGGGTTCAAGGCCATCAACGACAGCCTCGGCCACGCGGCGGGCGACCGACTGCTCGTCGAGGTCGCCGACCGGCTGCAGAGCTGCGCGACGGCGCAGGGGGAGATGGTGGCCCGCCTCGGCGGCGACGAGTTCGTGGCGCTGACCACCGGCCCGAACACCGCCCGGGAGGTGGGCGACCTCGCCTGCCGCATCCTGGGCGTGCTCTCCACCCCCATCCGGATCGAGGGCCGGGAGCTGACGGTACGCGGCTCCATCGGGGTCGTGGAGGGCCCCTCCGGCATCCGCAGCGCCGCCGAGGTGCTGCGCAGCGCGGACATCACGATGTACCGCGCCAAATCGGCCGGCGGCAACCGCTTCGAGCACGCCGACGAGGAGGCCGACGCCCGGGCCATCACCCGGCACGGGCTCACCACCGCGCTCCCGGCGGCCCTGGAGCGGGGTGAGTTCTTCATCGAGTACCAGCCGCTGGTGCACCTCGGCGACGGCAGCGTGCACGGTGCGGAGGCCCTCGTGCGCTGGTTGCACCCGCAGCACGGCATCCTCGGACCGGACCAGTTCATCCCCCTCGCGGAGCACACCGGCCTCATCGTGCCGCTGGGCCGCTGGGTGCTGGAGGAGTCCGTCCGCCAGGCCCACCACTGGCAGGAGCGGCACACCGACGGCGGCCCGCTGCGGATCAACGTCAATCTCTCGCCCACCCAGCTCCACCACCCCCGGCTCGTCGCCGAGACCGTCGACGTGCTGGAACGTTCCGGCCTCGAGCCCGGAGCGCTCTGCCTGGAGCTCACCGAGTCCGCGCTGATCGGAGCCGACGACGGGCTGCTCAAACCGCTGCGCCAGCTCGCGGAGATGGGCGTCGACATCGCGCTCGACGACTTCGGCACCGGCTACTCCAACCTCGCCAACCTGCGCCGCCTTCCGGTCAGCGTGCTCAAGCTCGACCGGTCGTTCACCCGGGGCATGCAGCGGCACCCGGCGGACCCGGTCGACATGAAGATCGTGGAGGGGATCGTCACCCTGGCGCACAGCCTGGACCTGGCGGTGACGGTGGAGGGCGTGGAGACGGCGGCCCAGGCCGATCAGCTGCGGGAGCTGGGCTGCGACACGGCCCAGGGGTGGTACTACGCCCGCCCCGGAGCCCCGGACCGCATCCACTCGCTGGTGCTGGCCGACGCGGTGTGAGCCGGGGCGGGGTGGGGCCCCGGCACCCACCCCGCCCGGTACGAACGGATCAGACATCGCCGAGGAGGCTGCCCGGGTCCGCCTCCAGCAGCATCCGCTGGAGCTCCCGGGCCGCGCGGGGCGGTGCCACGTCCGTGCGGTGGGCCAGCGCGATGGTCCGACGCAGTCCGGGCGGGGCCAGCGGCGTCATCCGCAGGCCCTGGCCGGCCCGGCCCGCCACCATGCGCGGCACCACGGCCATGCCGAGCCCCGCCCGTACGAAGCCGAGCACCGCGTCCATCTCGCCGCCCTGCACCGTGAACGTGGGCTCGAAGCCCTCCGCCCGGCAGGCGGCGACGGTGAGCTCGCGCAGGTCGTAGCCGTGGCGGAACATCACCAGCGGTACGCCCTGGAGATCGGCGATGCGTACGGACTTGCCCCGGCCCGGCGCGGGCCCGTCGGCGGCCGACACCACGACCAGGTCCTCGTGCAGCAGCTCCACCGTGGTCAACGCCGGTGAACCGGCAGGCAGGGGGAGCACCAGCAGGGCGATGTCGAGTGCCCCGCGCGCCAGTTGGCGTACGAGGTCGTGGGAACCGCCTTCCTCCAGAAGCAGTTCGATCCCCGGATGCCGGTCGTGGTACGCGCGCAGTACGTCGGGCAGCAGGCCCGTACAGATGCTCGGGGTGGCGCCCAGACGGATGCGCCCGCGTCGCAGCAGTACCAGCTCCTGCACCTCGCGGCGTGCGGTCTCCGCGTCGGCGAGGATGCGGCGGGCCAGTGGGAGCAGGGCCTCGCCCGCGTCGGTCAGCGCGATGTTGCCCCGGGCCCGGCTGAAGAGTTCCGCGCCCAGCTCCTTCTCCAGGGCCCGGATCTGCTGGGACAGCGAGGGCTGAGAGACGTGCACCGCCTCGGCGGCCCGGGTGAAGTGCCGAGTCTCGGCGACGGCCACGAAATAGGAGAGCTGCTGGAAGTGCATAAAGGCAGGTTAAACCCGTCGCATAGGCCATGCCTATGGAGATGAGCGTGGTCATCTCTTGGACCGATGGGGACCTCCGGCCCTACCTTCGTGTCCATGGCATTGGCAACGCGGGCGGAACGACGGCCGTCCATGACGCGCACGCTCTGGGACTCGACCGTCGGCAAGAAAACGATCATGGCAGTGAGCGGCCTGATCATGCTGGGCTACCTGGTCGTACACATGCTGGGCAACCTGAAGATCTTCTTCGGGCCCGGCGAGTTCAACCACTACGCCCACTGGCTGCGTACCCTGGGCGAGCCCTTCCTCCACCACGAGTGGGCGCTCTGGATCGTCCGGCTGGTGCTCGTCGCCGCCGTGGTGCTGCACGCCGTATCCGCGTACCAGCTCAGCCGGCGCGACCTCAGGGCGCGCCCCGTCGGCTACGTCCACAAGAGGGCCCGGGCGAGCTATGCCACCCGGACCATGCGCTGGGGCGGCATCATCCTCGCGCTCTTCATCGTCTGGCACATCCTCGACCTCACCACCGGCACCGTGCACAGCGGAGGGTTCCAGGCCGGGCACCCCTACCAGAACGTCGTCGACACCTTCTCCACCTGGTACGGCGACGTCATCTACATCGTCGCGGTGCTGGCCGTCGGCCTCCACGTCCAGCACGGATTCTGGAGCGCCGCGCAGACCCTCGGAGTCGGCAGCGCCACCCGCGACCGGGTCCTGAAAACCCTGGCCAACGTGATCGCGGTGGTGCTCACCGCGGGATTCGTGTCCGTACCCGTTGCCGTCATGACCGGAGTCGTGAGCTGACATGAGCGACTACACGCAGTACCGCACGGGCGAGCCCCTCGCCGACACCAAGGCCCCCGAAGGCCCCGTCGCCGAACGCTGGGACACCCGCCGCTTCGAGGCCAAGCTCGTCAACCCGGCCAACCGCCGCAAGCACACGGTCATCGTCGTCGGCACCGGCCTGGCCGGCGGCTCGGCCGGTGCCACCCTCGCCGAACAGGGCTACCACGTCGTCCAGTTCTGCTTCCAGGACTCCCCGCGCCGCGCCCACTCGGTCGCCGCGCAGGGCGGCATCAACGCCGCGAAGAACTACCGCAACGACGGCGACTCCGTACACCGGCTCTTCTACGACACCGTCAAGGGCGGCGACTTCCGCGCCCGCGAGTCCAACGTGCACCGGCTCGCGCAGATCTCCGTCGAGATCATCGACCAGTGCGTCGCGCAGGGCGTCCCCTTCGCCCGCGAGTACGGCGGCCTCCTCGACAACCGCTCCTTCGGCGGGGTCCAGGTCTCCCGCACCTTCTACGCCCGGGGCCAGACCGGACAGCAACTCCTCCTCGGCGCCTACCAGGCGCTCTCCCGGCAGATCGCCGCGGGCAACGTCGAACTCCATCCGCGCACCGAGATGCTCGACCTGATCGTGGTCGACGGACGGGCCCGCGGCATCGTCGCCCGCGACCTGGTCACCGGGCGGATCGACACCTACTTCGCCGACGCGGTCGTACTGGCCAGCGGCGGCTACGGCAACGTCTTCTACCTCTCGACCAACGCGATGAACTCCAACGCCACCGCCGTCTGGCGGGCCCACCGGCGCGGTGCCCACTTCGCGAACCCCTGCTTCACCCAGATCCACCCCACCTGCATCCCGCGCACCGGCGACCACCAGTCCAAACTCACCCTGATGAGCGAGTCGCTCCGCAACGACGGCCGGATCTGGGTCCCCAAGGCCAAGGGCGACGACCGCCCGGCCAACGAGATCCCCGAGGACGAGCGCGACTACTACCTGGAGCGGATCTACCCCGCCTTCGGCAACCTCGTCCCGCGCGACATCGCCTCACGCGCCGCCAAGAACGTCTGCGACGAAGGCCGCGGCGTCGGCCCCGGCGGCCAGGGCGTCTACCTCGACTTCGCCGACGCCATCGCCCGGATGGGCCGCGCCAAGGTCGAGGAGAAGTACGGCAACCTCTTCGACATGTACGCCCGGATCACCGCCGAGGACCCGTACGAGACCCCCATGCGGATCTACCCCGCCGTGCACTACACGATGGGCGGCCTCTGGGTCGACTACGACCTGCAGACCACGATCCCCGGGCTCTTCGCGATCGGCGAGGCCAACTTCTCCGACCACGGCGCCAACCGCCTCGGCGCCTCCGCACTGATGCAGGGCCTCGCCGACGGCTACTTCGTCCTGCCGTCCACCATCAACGACTACCTCGCCCGCAACCCGCACACCGACCCGGTCGGCGCGGACCACCCGGTGGTCGTGGAGACGGTCGCCGAGACCGAGGACCGGCTCAACCTGCTGCTCTCCATCGACGGCGACCGCACCCCCGACTCCTTCCACCGCGAGATCGGCGAACTCATGTGGGAGTTCTGCGGAATGGCCCGCACGGAGGAAGGGCTGCGCACGGCCCTCGCGCGCATCCCCCTGATCCGCGAGGAGTTCTGGCGCCGCGTCAAGGTCCCCGGCACCGGCGAGCAGTTCAACCAGTCGCTGGAGCGGGCCAACCGGATCGTCGACTACCTGGAGCTCGCCGAGCTGATGTGCCTCGACGCCCTCCACCGCGCCGAGTCCTGCGGCGGCCACTTCCGCGAGGAGTCGCAGACCCCGGACGGTGAGGCCGCCCGCCGCGACGAGGAGTTCTCCTACGCCGCCGCGTGGGAGTTCACCGCCACCGGCGAGGCCCCCGTCCTGCACAAGGAAGACCTCGTGTTCGAACACGTACACCCCACCCAGCGGAGCTACGCATGAAGCTCACCCTGCGCGTCTGGCGCCAGCGAGACGCCGAGGCGCCCGGCGCCATGGCCACCTACGAAGTCGACGGCATCTCGCAGGACATGTCGTTCCTCGAAATGCTCGACACCCTCAACGAGGAACTGACCCTCGCGGGCGACGAACCGGTCGCCTTCGACCACGACTGCCGCGAGGGCATCTGCGGCGCGTGCAGTCTCGTCATCAACGGAGACGCGCACGGCCCCGAGCGCACCACCACCTGCCAACTCCACATGCGGTCCTTCGACGACGGCGACACCATCGACATCGAGCCCTGGCGCGCCTCCGCGTTCCCGGTCATCAAGGACCTGGTGGTCGACCGCTCGGCCTTCGACCGCATCATCCAGTCCGGCGGTTACATCTCCGCCCCCACCGGTACGGCCCCCGACGCGCACGCCACCCCCGTGCCCAAGCCGGACGCCGACTTCGCCTTCGAGCACGCCGAGTGCATCGGCTGCGGCGCCTGCGTCGCCGCCTGCCCCAACGGTTCGGCGATGCTCTTCACTTCGGCGAAGATCAACCACCTCAACGTGCTGCCGCAGGGCGCGCCCGAGAGGGAGACCCGGGTGCTCGACATGGTCGCCACCATGGACGAGGAGGGCTTCGGCGGCTGCACCCTGACCGGCGAATGCGCCACCGCCTGCCCGAAGGGGATCCCCCTCCCCTCGATCGCCGCGATGAACAAGGAGTGGCTGCGCGCCACCCGCAAGGTACGGCGCTGACGACCCGTCGTCGGGCGACACCGACCGTCCCGCCGCCGCACCGTGGGCAGCGGCGGGACCCACCGGGAGGG
Organism: Streptomyces sp. NBC_00102; assembly: GCF_026343115.1. Lineage (GTDB taxonomy): Bacteria > Actinomycetota > Actinomycetes > Streptomycetales > Streptomycetaceae > Streptomyces. The sequence goes on along the minus strand of NZ_JAPEMC010000006.1, from coordinate 48,472 downwards.
GGTGCGGCCCCCTCCCGGCTTCTCCGGTCGCCGGGTCGTCCGTCTCACTCCGTACGCAGCGCCCGGGCGAGGAACGGGGCCGTGCGGCTGCCCGCCGCCCGCGCGACCTCGGCCGGGGCGCCCGCCGCGACGATCCGCCCGCCCTCCTCGCCACCGCCGGGACCCATGTCGATCACATGGTCCGCACCCGCCACCACCGCCATGTCGTGCTCCACGACCACCACCGTGCCACCCGCGTCCACCAGCCCGTGGAGCTGGCGCATCAGCACCTCCACATCGGCCGGGTGCAGCCCCGTGGTCGGCTCGTCCAACACGTACAGGGTGTGGCCCCGCCGGGACCGCTGGAGCTCCGCCGCCAGCTTGATCCGCTGCGCTTCGCCGCCCGACAGCTCCGTGGCGGGCTGCCCGAGGCGCAGATAGCCGAGCCCCACCTCGTTCAGGGTGCGCAGGCTCCGCTCGGCGGCCGGCACCCCGGCGAAGAACCCGGCCGCCGCCTCCACCGTCAGGTCCAGCACCCCGGCGACGGAGAGCCCGCGCAGGGTGACCTCCAGCGTCGGAGGGTTGTAGCGCGCCCCGTGGCAGTCGGGGCAGGGCGCGTACGTGCTGGGCAGGAAGAGCAGCTCCACCGAGACGAACCCCTCGCCCTGGCAGGTCTCGCACCGCCCGCCGGCCACGTTGAACGAGAACCGCCCCGCCCGGTAGCCGCGCTCCCGCGCGGTGTCCGTCTCCGCGAACAGCTTGCGCACGACGTCGAACAGGCCCGTGTACGTGGCCAGGTTGGAGCGCGGGGTCCGGCCGATGGGCCTCTGATCCACCTGCACGAGCCGGTCCACAGCCTCCAGCCCCCGCGCGGACACGCAGTCGCGGACGGCGGGCGCGTCCGGCAAGTCCGCCACCGGCGAGGCCTGGCGGTCGGCGAGCACCCCGGCCAGCACCTGCCCGACCAGCGTCGACTTGCCCGAACCCGAGACACCCGTGACGGCGGTGAAGACCCCGAGCGGGAACGTCACGTCGACGCCCCGCACGTTGTGGCGCCGGACCCCTTCGAGACGCAGTTCGCCCGAGGGGGTGCGCGGCGGACGGGCGGAGGGCGCCGCCCCGCCGAAGAGGAAGCGCCGGGTCGCCGACTCCGCCACCTCCGCGAGACCGGCCGGCGGACCGCTGTGCAGCACCCGGCCGCCGTGCTCCCCGGCGAGCGGCCCCACGTCCACCAGCCAGTCCGCCTGCCGCACCACGTCCAGCTGGTGCTCCACCACGAAGACCGTGTTCCCGGCCTCCTTCAGCCTGCCGAGCACCGCGAGCAGGGACGCGGTGTCGGCCGGGTGCAGACCCGCCGACGGCTCGTCCAGCACGTACACCACCCCGAAAAGCCCGGACCGCAACTGCGTCGCCAGCCGCAGCCGTTGGAGCTCGCCCGAGGAGAGCGTCGGCGCCGTCCGGTCGAGACTGAGATAGCCGAGACCCAGCTCGGTGACCGTGCCGATACGGGCCAGCAGATCCGTGGTCATCACCCGGGCCGTGGCGTCCCCGCCCCGGGCGCGCAGCACCTCGGACAGACCCGCCAGCGGCAGCGCGGCCAACTCCGCGACGGTGTGCCCGACGAAGGTCACCGCCAGCGCCTCCGGCCGCAGCCGCGCACCCCCGCAGACCGGACAGGGAACACTCGTCAGGAACCGCTCCGCCCGCGCCCGCAGCGTCCGGCTCCGGGAGTCCGCGAACGTGTGCATCACATAGCGGCGCGCGCTCATGTACGTTCCCTGGTAGGGGCGTTGGATGCGGCCCGCGTCGCGTACCGGATGGACCGTCACCACCGGCTGCTCGTCGGTGAAGAGAATCCACTCCCGCTCCGCCGCCGGGAGTTCACGCCAGGGACGGTCGACGTCGTGGCCGAGGGCGTGGAGCACGTCCCGCAGGTTCTTGCCCTGCCATGCCCCCGGCCAGGCCGCGATCGCCCCCTCGCGGATCGACAACGAGGCGTCCGGGACGAGCAGTTCCTCCGAGGTCCGGTGGATCCGGCCGAGCCCGTGGCACTCGGGGCAGGCGCCCGCGGCGGTGTTGGGCGAGAACGCGTCGGAGTCCAGGCGCTCGGCACCCTCCGGATAGTCGCCGGCCCGGGAGAACAGCATCCGCAGCGAGTTGGAGAGCGTGGTCACCGTCCCCACCGAGGAGCGCTCGCCCGCCGAGGAACGCCGCTGCTCCAGCGAGACCGCCGGCGGCAGCCCGGTGATCTCACCGACCGCCGGGGCGCCGACCTGGTGGATCAGTCGGCGGGCGTACGGGGCCACCGATTCGAAGTACCTTCGCTGCGCCTCCGCGTAGATCGTGCCGAACGCCAGCGACGACTTGCCGGACCCGGACACCCCGGTGAACACGGTCAGCGTGTCGCGGGGGATGTCCACGTCGACGTTCCGGAGGTTGTGCTCACGGGCGCCGCGCACCCGGACGTAACGATCGTGGGGGGTGGTCATCGGTGCGGACTCCGAACGGCGGGGACAAATCGTTGCATTCTAAGCACTCTCCTCTCCGAGGCATCGGGCGCCCGCCTCGGGGCACGCGGGGAGCATGCCGATGATCCGTGGCCGGCGAGGGCGGAAACCCGCCCGGGACCGGCCATCGACGCGAAGGAGAGTGCAGAGCGATGACGGATGACCAGACCCCCCGCGAGGCCGCTTCCGCACCGACGCCGGAGGACCTGCGCACGCAGGCGCGGGCCGCACGCGACGAACTCGGCCGCACGGTGGAGCAACGTGCGGCGACAGCGGACGAAACCGCCCTCGCCAAGGCCGGCGAGCTGACCTCCCAGGCTCGGGAGAAGGCGACGGACGCGACGGAGGGCGGCCGCCGCAAGGCCGCCGAGACAAAGGCGCAGGCGGCCCAGAAGGCCGGTGAGATGCGGGCACAGGCCGCCCGGAAGGCAGCCGAGGTGCGGACACGGGCTCGTGAGAAGACCCCGGACGAGGTGCTGGAGAAGGCTTCGCAGGCCCAGCACGCGGTCGGCGGGGCCGCGCACTCCCTGGCGGACACGTTCCAGGAGCACACCCCGGAGTCGGTGCGCAGGGGCGCCGACCGCGTCGCCCACGCCGCGCGCGGCAAGGAGGGCCTGTTGGTCGCCGGCGGAGTGGCGGCGGTCGCGATGGTGGCGATCGCGCGTCACCGGCGGCGCGGATGAAGACCTCTGCCGTCGTCTACAAGCCCATCGGCCTCGCGGCAGGCATGGCGGGCGGACTCGTGGCGGGGGCGCTGTTCCGTCAGGTGTGGAAGGTGGCCGCCCGCCAGGGCGACGCCCCCAGCCCCACGGACCGTGATCGCGGCTGGCCGGAAATCCTTGCCGCGGCGGCCCTGCAAGGGGCGATCTTCTCCACTGTCCGGGCCGCGATCGGGCGGGGCGGGGCCATCACCGTACGACGCGTGACGGGGACCTGGCCCGACTGAGGGTGGCAGTCCCCGGGCCGCCCCTCGCGCCGGACGGTCCCGGGCCCGCGACCCCGAGAAGCCCGCCACCGGAAGACGAACCGGTGGCGGGCTTCTCGGGGCCGGGTGGCAGGGCGGCGTCAGGCTTCCTGGCGCTCCGGTTCGGCGCCGGTCAGTTCCGGCTCCAGGCCCTCGCCGAGCTCGGTCCGGCGGCGTCCCACGTCGGTGCGCCAGGCCTCGAAGGCCCAGCCGGTGAGCGCTACCACCGCGGCCCCGAGCAGCCAGCCGCCGACGACGTCGCTGAACCAGTGGACGCCGAGCGCGACCCGGGTGAACCCCACCCCGAGCACCGACAGGACCGCGACGCCCCAGCACACCGGACGCCAGGCGCGCGGCACCATCGGCAGCAGCACCAGCAGCAGGACCGCGCAGGAGGTCGTCGCGGTCATCGCGTGCCCCGAGGGGAACGAGAAGCCCGGAGCATGCGCCACCGGGTCCTCCAGGGACGGCCTCGCGCGCTCCACCACGGACTTGACGAGCATGCCGGTCAGCGCCCCGGCGACAGCCGTGACCGCCGACCAGCAGGCGAGGCGCCAGGCACGCTTCCACAGCAGCCAGAGCGTCAGCACCGCCACCAGCGAACGCAGCACCGCCGGGTCCCACACCCAGTCGGAGAGGATGCGCAGGGTGTCCGTCCACGCGGGGTGTTCGAGGGCGGTCCGGTGCAGTCGCATGGCCGCCGACGCGTCGAGCCGCCGCAGCGGTTGCCAGTGTCCCTCCACGAGAACGAGTACCAGGGCGAAGGGCACCGCGGCCACGGCGGCGACCGCGGCCGCCCCGAGCAGCCGGGCGCCGAATCTCCGGTCCGCGCGGCGGCTGTCGCGGAGGCGGCGGGCGGTGGTGCGTACCGGCATTCAGGCTCCCGGGTCTGCTTGGATCGGGCCGGGCCGTCGTGCCCGCACGGCTTCGAGCTGTGCGGCGAAGGACAGCCCGAGGAAGAGGGCGATCGAGGTCAGGTAGGCCCACAGCAGCAGCGACATGAAGGCGCTGAGGGGACCGTAGACGGTGTCGAAGGACCCGCTGAACGCGAGGTACTTGCTGAGCAGCCAGGTCAGCGCGGTCCACAGCACCAGATAGACGGCTGCCCCGAACGCCAGCCAGGTGTAACCGGGTTGCTTGCGCCGGGGCGCCCGGCGGAATATCGCGCTGGCGGAGATCAGCGCGAGCAGCAGCCCCAGCGGCCACCGCAGCAGGTCCCAGGCGGTCCGGGCGCCGTCGCCGAGGTGATAGACGGAGGTGGCCGCGGTCACGAGGTCGCCGCCGGCCACCATCAGCAGGGAACCGAGGCCGAGCGGGATGCCCGCGCTGAGGGACATGACGAGCCCGCGCAGGTACTTCTTGTGGAAGACCCGGTCGCGTTCCACGCCGTAGATCCGGTTCGCGCCCCGCTCGACCTGGCACATCGCGGTGGTGGTGTTGACCATCGAGAAGGCGAGTCCGAACCAGAGGGCCAGACGGGCCCCGATGCCCGTCTGACGGCGGCTCTGGTCCAGCGCCTCGTCCACCACGTCGGCGCTGGGGCCGGCGCTGATCCGGTGGATCGTCAGTTCGGCGAGCTTGCCGATGTTCTCGGTGTGCATCTCGGCGGAGAGCCCGACGAACGCGATGACCAGCGGTATCACCGCGAGCACCGTCTGCAGGGCGAGGGCGCGTGAGTGGCTGAATCCGTCGGAGTAGCGGAAGCGTACGAAGGAGTCGCGGACGAGCGCCCACCCGCCGTACCGGCGCAGGGTCGCCAGCGCCTCGTCGGCGGAGAGTTCGTCGCCCGTCATGTCACGGGTCTGCGGAACCCGGGTCGCCGTACCCATCACGCGCCCCCGGCGGGGACGAGTACGGTCAGCGCCCCGGGCACGACCTCGGCGGTGAGCCGGAGACCGGCGCCCACCGGGTCGCCGTCCATCTCCCGGGGCTGCGGCGACGCGAAGCGCAACTCGGCCCGGCGGAAGGTGAGGAACTCGACGGGGCCGCCGTCCCGGGCGCCCGCGCGGCCCGTGGCCGAGGACGGGCGCAGCAGTACCCCGAGGGCGCGCAGCCAGCCGGCCGGGCCGCGCGGATCGTAGAGGGCGAGGTCGAGCAGCCCGTCGTCCGGCCGGGCGGCGGGTACGAGGGCGGCGCCGCCCTGCACGGTACCGATGTTGGCGAGGAGCACCATCCGGACGCTCCGGTGCAGGACCGGCCCGCCGTCCAGGGAGACCGTCAGCCGGGTCCGGGGCGAGCGCAGCTCCCGCAGCCCCGCCAGCACGTAAGCGGGCCAGCCCACCGCGGACTTGGCCCGGGAGGAGGTGTGCTCCAGCATCGCCGCGTCCAGGCCCGCCCCCGACATGGCGGTGAAGTGGGTCGCCGGGAAGCCGTCTCCCTCCAGCCTGCCCAGGTCGAGCCGTTGCCGGGTGCCGGTCAGGGCCGTGTGCAGGGCCTTGGCGGGGTCGAGCGGCAGGCCGAGGTGGCGGGCGAGCAGATTGCCGGTGCCGCAGGGGACCACCGCCAGCGCGACGCCCGTACCCGCCAGGGCGTCGGCCACCGTACGGACGGTGCCGTCGCCGCCGCAGACCACGACCAGACCGGCGCCCTCCCGCACGGCCTGCGCCGCCTGCCCGGCGCCCGGATCGTCCGCCGTCGTCTCCGCGAACACCGGTTCCCCGCGCCCGTGCTGGGCCAGGACGAGCCGCAGGCTGTCCCGGACCGCGGGACCGGTGACCGTGGGGTTGACGATGACGACGGTGTGCCCGGTGGCCCGCCGGTCGGGCCGCTCGGTACGGGACTCGGCCGCGGCCACGGCGACATCGGTCGCGGCGGCGGGCACGGGGGCCGCCGCGTAGTCGTCCGCGAGGACGGCCCGGCCCACGACCAGCAGGGAGAGCCCGCCGTTCAGCAGGCCGCCCAGCACATCGGTGGGATGGTGCATGCCCCGGTAGAGCCGGGCCACCCCGACCAGCAGCGGGATCAGCAGCAGCACGGCGCCCAGGACCCTCCGCCAGGGGCCGCGTACCCGGGAGAGCACCAGCACGGCGAGCCCGCCGTAGAGCGCGGTGGCCGCCCCGGTGTGTCCGGAGGTGTAGCTGGAGGTCGGTGGTGAGGCGTCCAGGCGCTCCACGTCCGGGCGGGTCCGGTCGACGGACTCCGTGATGACGAGGAAGACCAGCGCCTGGAGGGACACGGCGGTCGCGAGGAAGACGGTCTCCCGCCACCTGGGCAACCGGGGGACGAGGACCAGCCCCACGCAGACCAGCAGGGTGATGCCGACCACCGTCGAGGTGTTGCCCGCGCCGGAGCCGACGAACGAGGCGGAGGTGAGCGCGTGCGTACGTATGCGCTCGAAGCCCTCGTTCACCTCGTCCTCGACGGTCAGCGGCCACCAGTCCCGCGCCGGGCCGGTGATCAGCAGACCGAGGCCCGTCAGCAGTCCCGCCTGGCAGACCGTCAGCGCGCCGACGCGTACGGCGGCACGGCCGGCGCCGCTGGTCAGGGCGGGGGAGCGGCCGGGACGGGTTACGCCCGTTCGCGCCTCTTCGTCGACTCCGGCCCGTCTCGCCGGCAGGGCAGTCGGCATGGAACCCCCACGTGTCCGTCTCGTGCTCTCGGATCCGGGCGGCGAGTGCGGCCCGGCCCTCGGCGTATGCCCTCGAAACGGGGCGACAGGCCTCGGCTCCGCGCGGCGGAAGGCTCCGGGCGGTGTGTCCGGTCATGGGCGTCGGGCGGGCGTGCCGCCCCTCGCAGCGTCGTCGGCCCCGTGCACGTCCCGTGAGCGGACCCCGTGCACATCCGGTGACGCGGGTGGACCTCCGCCTTGCGACGTACCGCACCGGACGCCGCCCGCCGCTCGACGCGCAGGGTCGGACACGGCCTACTGTGGACGGATGACCGACGACGCCAGGCCTCTCGCCGTATTCGACCTCGACGGCACGCTCTCGGACAGCGCCCACCGGCAGCACTTCCTCGAAGGCGCCCGCAAGGACTGGTCCGCGTTCTTCGCCGCCGCCGTCGACGACCCGCCGCTCGCCGAGGGGATCAGCCTCGCCGTGCGGAGCGCCGACGAATGCGAGGTCGTCTACCTGACCGGGCGCCCGGAGCGCTGCCGCAAGGACACCCTCGGCTGGATCTCCCTGCACGGGCTCCCCGAAGGGCCGCTGCACATGCGGCGCAACGACGATCGCCGCCCCGCCCGCCGCACCAAACTGGAGGTGCTGAAGCGGCTGGGCCGGGCGCGCGGGATCCGGATGTTCGTGGACGACGACGAGTTGGTCTGCGACGACGCCGAGGCGGCTGGTTTCACCGTGGTGCGGGCCCGCTGGGCCGAGTCGTCCCAGGCGTTGAAGGACGCCCAGGAGCGTCAGGGGCGTACGTGAGAGCATGCCGGGTGGCGAGTGCCGCCGCGAGGAGGGCCTCGTCGCGTGCCATCTCCGCGTCCTGGGTGGAGTCGTTCACCGGGATGCGGGTGCGCCGGTCGATCAGGGCGGTCACCGACGGCAGCGCGGGCCGCGCCGCATCGCCCATCACGGCGAGCGCGGCGAGATACTCCTCACCGCAGATGTAGTCGTCCAGCAGCGGTGTCATGATGCCCAGCAGCCGGGACACGGCCGACGGCCCCGCGTGGCGCAGCCACAGCGGGGCACAGGCCGCCTGCGTGCGCCCCGGCCACCGGAACGTGAGGTTGTAGAGCTGCGCCGCCTGCCGGAAGGAGAGCGGACCGGCGTCCAGCAGGGCGCCGAAGATCTCCGGAGCGGCGGAGAGCCGGCCCACCCCCACCGGGAGCGCCGCGAGCGCCTCGGCGGCCGACTCGGCGGTGTACGACTTCCGCTCGCCGCGGCAGAACTTCACCCGGGGCGGGAACCCGCGCGCCGACAGCAGGGCGCCGTGCCTGCGCCGGGCCGTCTCCGAGAGCGAAGCCGTGGTCAGGGCTCGCGAGAACGCCGGGGAGAGGGGTTCCGCGCCGTGCCGGGCCAGTGACGGCACCAGTTCGACCGGTGCCGCCCGCCAGGCGTGGCAGGCGGCTTGCGCGAGATCGGCGCCGACGTCCCGGGTCCCCGGATCGGCCAGGAGGCGTTCGACGAGGACGTACGCGTGCCGCTCGCGTCCCAGCCTCCTCAGCACCGAGCCCCACAAGGTGCCCAGGTCGGGCAGGTCCGGGGCCGCTTCCCGTACGTCCGCCGACAGTGCGGCGTCCAGGGGCGGCCATTCCTCCTCGGGCGCCCTCCGCAGGGTCTCCAGAAGGGCCAGGAAGCGGACGGACGGCTGGGGGTCGGTGCGCCTGGCGGCCACGGAACCCCGGAGCGCGCGGGCGAGGGCGGTGCGGACCTCGGGGGCGATCGGCAGGCCGGCCGAGCCGTCCAGAGCGCCGAGTGCCAGGTCGGGGCGTCCGGCACGGACGAGGAGCGGGGCCGCCACCAGCCGTACGGCTGCGGCGGGGTCGGCGAGGCCGTACAGGGCAGCCGCCGCGGCTTCGGGCCAGGGTTCGCCGCCGCTGAGGCTGTCGAGGAGATCCAGCGCCGTGCGCCGTACAGCCGGGTCCTCGGCGCGAGCGAGCCGCAGCAGCCGTCCGGCCTCCGGTCCTGCCCGGTCCGCGGCCACCGCGGTGAAGAGCGCGGTACGGGACGGGTGGGCCGCGATCGCGGCGGTGCCGGTCATGACCGCTTCGTCGAGCCACCTCATCGAGCGGGGCGGTGGCCGCCCTTCCGTGCGGGAGAGAACATCATGCGTCGGATCGTCGCAGACGGCGCACCGGGGTGGGGCGTATTTCCGGAACGGACCGGACGAGGGTGCGGGACTGCCTCGTCGTCGCGCGCGGTCTTGTCGAACGCGCCTTGTCGGGGCGGGGCGTTTCGCCTTGCGGCGTGCCGTGCCGTGCAGTGCCGTGCCGTGCCGTCTTGGATCGTGCCGTGTCAGGAGGCACCGTCGAGGCGGAAGCCGACCTTGAGCGTCACCTGGTAGTGCCCGATCCGGCCGTCCTCGATGTGTCCGCGCGCTTCCTTGATCTCGAACCAGTCGAGATTGCGCAACGTTTCCGACGCCCGGGCGATGCCGTTGCGGATCGCCGCGTCGATGCCCTCCTCGGAGGTTCCTACGATCTCGGTGACCCGATAGGTGTGATTGGACATCGTATGTCTCCCTTCGTGTCTCCACCGTGCCTCACTCCAGGGGGTTGCGCGAGAGAACAACCGGCCACGCCCGGGTGGCGGACGGCGCTTGACCTGCTCAATGGTCCATACCAAAATCCAGCCACACACCCGTGCGAGCACCGCCCGCGTCCCCCCACACCGGGTCATGTTTCCGTCGTGCTGTTTCGCAGAAGGTGACGCTCGTGAAGAACCGGATTCTCGCCGGAGCCATCGCACTCGTCTCGTCCGTCGCTCTCGGAGGATGCGGCTATCTGTCCCCGTCCGCAGGGGGCGACACGGACGTGACGATCTGGCTGATGAAGGGCAGTGCGTCCACCGAGTTCCTGGACAAGTTCACCACGGCGTACGAGGCCGAACACGACTCTGTCGAACTGAATTTCAAGTTTCAGGAGTGGGGCGGAATCGGTCCCAAGGTGCTGTCCGCCCTCAAGGGCGGCAACTCGCCGGACGTCATCGAGGTGGGCAACACGCAGGTCGCGCAGTACGCGGAGAGCGGCGGCCTGCGCGATCTCACCCTGGAGTCCATGCGCGACCTCGGCAGCGAGGACTGGCTGCCGGGCCTCGCCGAGCCGGGCAGCATCAACGGAGTGCAGTACGGCATCCCTTGGTACGCGGCCAACCGGGTGGTCATCTACAACAAGGACCTCTTCGCGCAGGCGGGGATCGACACCCCGCCGAAGAACCGTGAACAGTGGATCGCCGACACCGAACGCCTGGACGCCGAGGGCAACCAGGGCATCTACCTCGCGGGCCAGAACTGGTACGTCCTCGCCGGATTCATCTGGGACGAGGGCGGAGAGCTCGCGAACGGGGAGGACGGGGACTGGGTCGGCTCCCTGGACAGCCCGGCGGCGCTCAGGGGCATGGAGTTCTACAAGAAGCTCCAGGCACTCGGCTCCGGCCCGAAGGACGCCGACGAGGAGAACCCGCCGCAGACCGACGTGTTCGCCCGCGGCAACGTCGCCCAGATCATCTCCACCCCGGGAAGCGCCGCGCTCATCGAGCAGGCCAACCCCGAACTCAAGGGGAAGCTGGGCTACTTCCCGATACCCGGCAAGACCACGAAGAAGCCCGGCGCCGTGTTCACCGGTGGTTCCGACCTGATCGTCCCGGAGAAGGCCCCCCACCGCAGCGCGGGCATCGACGTGGTCAAGGCGCTGGCGAGCGAGAAGTGGCAGCGGGAACTCGCCCTGGCCATGAGCTACGTCCCCAACAAACCGAAACTCGCGAGCGCCATCGGGAGCCAGGAAGGCACCGCCGCGATGGCGGAAGGAGCGACGCAGGGGCGGGCGACCCCCAACTCCGCACAGTGGGCGGAGGTCGAGGAAACGAACCCGATCAAGCCGTACATGACCGCGGTGCTCGAAGGAGGGGACCCGGAGAAGGCGGCGAAGTCGGCCTCGGAACGCATCAGTTCCCTTCTGGCGGGCGGCTGACGCCACGGCGGTTCGCGGGCGGGCGCGCGGGGGCGGGCGGGGCGTGAGGGAAAGACGGTACCGGCCCGCCCCCGGGATTCAGCCGTCGCACATCCCGACTCTCCATGGCGGTCACGTCGAATCCAGCCGGTCACGGAAGAAGTAGGGGGCCGGACCTTCGCCACCGCGCGACGGTCCGACGGCCGCCCTCGCCGATCCGTCCCCGGAGTCTGCCATGACCGCGCTGCCCGTCGCTCCACCGGTACTCCCCGTCTCCGCCGTACCGGCCCCCGTTCGGCCCGCCGCCCCCTCGGGGCCGCCGCAGCCCCCCGCCTACCACCTCGTCCTCGCCGCCGGCCCCGAGGACGTACGCGCCGCCCAGCGCCTGCGGCACCTGGTCTTCGCCGGTGAGCTCGGCGCCCGGCTCGACGGGCCCGAACCCGGACTCGACGGCGACGAGTTCGACGCCTTCTGCGACCACCTGCTGGTCCGGGAGACCGCCACCGGCGACGTCGTCGCCACCTACCGGGTGCTGCCTCCCGAGCGCGCCCGCGCCGCCGGCCGCCTCTACTCGGAGAGCGAGTTCGACCTCACCCGGCTCGCCCACCTGCGCGACGACCTCGTCGAGGTGGGCCGCTCCTGCGTCCACCCCGCCCACCGCGACGGCGCCGTGATCGCCCTCATCTGGGCGGGCCTCGCCCGCTACATGGAGCGCACCGGCCACAACTGGCTGGCCGGCTGCTGCTCGCTCCCTCTGGGCGACGGCGGCGTCCAGGCGGCCCGCAGCTGGGAAACCGTACGCACCAAGCACCTCGCTCCCGAGGAGTACCGGGTCACCCCGCACCGCCTCTGGCCGGGCACCGCCGGTGCCTCCGGTCCGCAGCCGGCGGCCGGCGCCCGCGCCGACCTGCCGCCGCTGCTCCGCGGCTACCTCCGCCTCGGAGCCTGGGTGTGCGGATCGCCTGCCTACGACCCGGACTTCGACTGTGCCGACCTCTATATACTCCTCTCCATGCGCCGCGCCGACCCCCGCTACCTGCGGCACTTCCTCTCCATGGCTCCTCCGCGGTGAACGCCTGGTTCCCCCTCTCCCCGTGCACCCCGCAGGCCTGCGCAGGCCACCACGGAGCGGTGCGCCCCCTGCTGCCCGCGGTCGCACGCCTGGTCGCGGGCTGCCTGCTCGCGACGGGCGGCGCCGCGTGCACGCCGCTGGCCGCCGCGCTCACCCAGCCGGCCCGGGACCTGCTGGTCCGCCGCTGGTCCCGGGCGGTCCTGCGGACCTTCGGGGTACGCATGAGGGTCACCGGGAACCCGGGCGACAGGGGCGGCGGGGAACTGGTCGTCGCCAACCACATCTCGTGGCTCGACATACCCCTCGTCGCTGCCGCCCTCCCCGCGCGGATGCTCGGCAAGTCCGAGATACGCCGGTGGCCGCTGCTCGGAACCCTCGCCGCGCGGGGCGGCACCCTCTTCATCGACCGGGAGAGCCTGCGTGCGCTGCCCGAGTCCGTGGGCGCCGTGGCCGACGCGCTGCGCGCGGGCGACCGGGTGGTGGCCTTCCCGGAGGGCTCCACCCGGTGCGGCGGCGGGCCGCCGGGCCCCTTCCGCCACGCGGTCTTCCAGGCGGCCCTCGACGCGGGCGCCACCGTGCGGCCCGCCCGTATCACCTACACCCTGGAGACAGCACCTGCCGAGGATCCTGGTCGCGATGCCGGACTCCCCGCCCGCGCGGTCGCGTTCGTCGGCGACGACCCGCTCAGCGCCTCGCTGTGGCGGGTGGTACGGGCCGCCGGAGTGACCGCCGAGCTCACCCTCCTCCCGCCGCTCCGGGCCGAGGGAACGGGCGGGCGTCCGGACGCGGCCCAGGGAACGGGCGGGCGTCCGGACGTGAACCGCCGGACACCGCCGGGCGAGCGCAGGGCGCTCGCTCGTCTCGCTCAGACGGCGGTGGCCAGCGACACCGCGAACCTGTCCGCCGAGTCCGTCCACCACTGATCGAGCCGCAGCCCCGCCGCACCCAGTTCGTCGCGCACCCGTTCCCGCCGGAACTTCGCCGACACCTCCGTACGGAGCTCCTCGCCCTCCTCGAACGACACCACCAGATCCAGCTCATGGATCTTCACCGTCAGCACCGAGCGGGCCCGCAGCCGCATTTCGATCCACTCGGCGTCCGCGTCCCAGCGCGCGACGTGGTCGAACGCCGCGGGGTCGAAATCCGCGTCCAGTTCCCGGTTGACGACCTCCAGGACGTTCTTGTTGAACGCCGCCGTCACCCCGGCCGCGTCGTCGTACGCCGCGACCAGCGTCTCCGGCTCCTTCACCAGGTCCGTACCGAGCAGCAGCGCGTCGCCGGGGGAGAGGATCGAGCGGACCGAGTGCAGGAAGGTCGCGCGCTCCTCCGGCAGCAGATTGCCGATCGTGCCGCCCAGGAACGCCACCAGCCGGGGGCCGGGGGTTCCCGGCAGAGCGAGGCCGCCGGTGAAGTCCGCGATGAGGGCGTGCACGTTCAGCTCGGGCCGCTCGGCGAGCAGGGCCTCGGCAGCCCCGGTCAGCGCGCTCTCGCTCACGTCCACGGGGACGTAACTGTGCAGCCGGTCGAGGGCGTCGAGCAGGTGCCTGGTCTTCTCCGAGGAGCCCGAGCCCAATTCGATCAGGGTCCGGGCGCCCGAGGCTTCGGCGATGTCCGCCGCCCGCGCCACCAGGATCTCCCGCTCCGCACGGGTCGGGTAGTACTCCGGCAGCCGGGTGATCTCCTCGAACAGCTCGCTGCCCCGCGCGTCGTAGAACCACTTCGGCGGCAGCGTCTTGGGGCGTCGGGACAGACCGGCGAGGACGTCGGCGCGGAGCGCCGCCTCCGTGGCGTCCACCGGCAGGGTGCGGGTCAGCAGGAAGGGACTCAACGGGGGGTCTCCTTGAGCGGGGTGGGCAGGACTTCGCCGACGGTCGCCACCAGCAGGGTGCGGTCCGGCACCTCGTGCCAGGCCGGATCGTCGTCGTACGGCTCCGAGGCCACCACCGTGCGGAGGCCGGGCCGGTGCAGATACCAGAGGCTGTCGCCCCAGGCGGTCGCCACGACGGTCGTCCCGTCCGTGAGCAGCAGGTTGAGACGCGAACCGGGCGCGGAACGCGCCACGTCCAGGACGGTGTCGGCGACGGCCTGCGGGAGGTCGTCGCCCTCGTCGACACGGTGGCGGATCATCGCCCACAGCAGCGCCGAGTCGCTGCGGGCGTCCAGCGAGAGCAGGACGGACGCGGGCAGCGCGGACGCGAGCGGTGCCAGCGAGCCCGGCCACCCGAGCACGGCGCCGTTGTGGCTGAACAGCAGCGGGCCCGCCTTGAACGGCGCGGCCGCGGCCTCCCCGTCCGCGCCCGACTCCGTGGCGTCCCGCACGGCCGCGAGGAACGCCCCGCTGGCCACCACCCGGGCGAGCTCCCCGAAGGTCTCGTCGCCCCAGACCGGGACGGCCCGCCGGTAGCGGCCCGGCAGAGGGTCCCCGGCGGCGTACCAGCCCACACCGAACCCGTCGGCGTTGACGGTGCCGTTGCGCTGGCGGCGGGGCGCCCAGGACTGCCGTACGAGCGAGAACTCCGGAGCCACCAGCACCTCGCCCAGCGGTACCGGGGGGCCCAGATAGGCAAGATGACGGCACATCAGATGTCCCTCGCGGTACGGAAACCGGAGAAGATCTGGCGCCGTACCGGCAGGTCCCAGTTGCGGAACGTGCCCCGGCAGGCGACCGGGTCCACCGCGAACGAACCGCCCCGCAGCACCTTGTGGGCCGGGCCGAAGAAGACCTCCGAGTACTCGCGGTACGGGAAGGCGACGAACCCCGGATACGGCAGGAAGTCGCTGGCCGTCCACTCCCACACGTCACCGATCAGCTGCCGCACCCCGTCGCGCGACTCACCGGCGGGATAGGCACCGGCGGCGGCCGGCCGCAGATGGCGCTGGCCGAGGTTGGCCCGCTCCGCGGTGGGGTCGGCGTCGCCCCAGGGGTAGCGCAGCGAGCGACCGGAGGCCGCGTCGTGGCGCGCCGCCTTCTCCCACTCGGCCTCGGTCGGCAACCGCCGTCCGGCCCAGCGCGCGTAGGCGTCCGCCTCGTACCAGCTGACGTGCAGTACCGGCTCGTCGGCGGGCACGGGCTCGGTCGTCCCGAACCTGCGCCGCAGCCACTGCCCGCCCTCGCGACGCCAGAACAGCGGAGCGGTGAGCCCGTGTTCACGGACCATCGCCCAGCCCGCCGGTTCCCACCAGCGTTCCTGCGCGTATCCGCCGTCCTCGATGAATCGCTGATACGCCCCGCAGGTGACCGGCGTGGTGTCCAGGAAGAAGGCGTCCACCTCCCGCCGGTGCGCCGGGCGCTCGTTGTCCAGGGCCCAGGGCTCGGTGGAGGTACCCATGGTGAACGGACCGCCCGGCACCAGCACTTCGGACGGGAGGCGTACGGAGTGCTCCGCCGGGGGCGGCTCGGGGGCGGTGAGTGCCGCCGGGCCGGAGCGCAGCTGATGAGTAATCAGCATGGTCTCGTCGTGCTGCTGTTCGTGCTGGGCGATCATGCCGAAGGCGAATCCCGCCCGCTCCAGCGGGCGTCCCCCGCCGTGCAGGGGCGCGCCCGCCAGGATCTCCAGCACCCGGCCGCGTACGTCGGAGGCGTAGTTGCGGGCCTCGGCGGGTGCCAGCAGCGGCAGGGACGGGCGGGCGGACCGGGGGTGCTCGAACGCGTCGTAGAGGCCGTCGATCTCCGGCCGGATCGCGTCCCGGCCGCCCACGGCCCGCAGGATCCACTGCTCCTCCTGGTTGCCGATGTGGGCGAGATCCCAGACCAGTGGAGACATCAACGGCGAGTGCTGGGCGGTGAGTTCGCCGTCCTCGACGCTGTCCGTCAGTACTGCGGTGCGGACCCTGGCGGCGAGCAGGGCGGTGAGGGCCCGGTTGCGGAGATCCTCGGCGTCGGACTCGGGCGCGAGGTGGAAGTTGGTGTCGGAGACGCTGGTCATGCGGGGAAGCCCTTTCCGGAGGATGTCGTCCGGGTGCCGCCCGCCGACGACGCCTCGGCCCACGCGGCGGCCGCCGCGGGGGAGAGGAGGTCGGGCAGGTCGTCGGCGGGACATCGCCCACGGGCGACGTACCGCTCGGTGAAGCCGGCCACGGTGTCCAGCACCGCGGTGCTCGCGCCGATCCGGGGGAGCGCGCCGAGCGCCGCCTCGAAGCAGACGGCGGCCGCGGCCCGCAGCTCGGGATCGGTCAGCCCGTCCCGGGCCGCCGCCCGCCAGAGCGGATTGCGCGGCGCCGCGTTCGGGCCCGCCGTCTCGGCCAGCGGTTTCACGGTGCGGTACACCGTCTCCGCCGCTTCCGGATCGTCGAACAGCGCGGTGGCGACGGCGAGCGGCACCAGCCAGCCGTCCGGGCCGGACTGGGCATCGATCATGCGCAGTTCCAGATGCCCGCGCGGCCGTGCGGGCGGAAAACAGGTGGTCATGTGGTACTCCAGGTCCTCGCGCGTGGGCGGCCGGGGGCCACCGCCCCGGATCCACTGGCGGAAGGTGAGCCCGTTCGGCACCTCCCAGGGGCCCGTTTCGGTGCGGACGCACATGACGCTGGTGTCCAGAACGTGCGTGGCCCATGCCTCCCGCGGCGGAAGATGCCCCGGAGGCGCCAGCGTGCGGTCCGGGTCGAGCGCGGCCCACAGGCCCTGACGGGTGGACCGCCAGCCGGTCCGGGCCCGCTGCTGGAAGGGCGAATTGGCGAACGCCGCGACGAGCACCGCGCCCAGCAGATGTACGAGCTGCCAGCGGCGGCCGTAGCCGAGCGGCCCCGGCTCCTCCTCACCCGCGTCCAGGCAGACCTGCACGGACGCGGAGGTGCACATCATGGCCCGGCCGGCCGTGCCCGAGCGGTCCAGTGCCGCCTCCATCGCCTCGTAGCGCGGCTCCCGGAGCCACCGCCGGGGCGACCGCCACGGGTCGACGCCGAGTCCTGTGGGGGCCAGGCCCGACCGGCCCAGCGTGGCGCGTACGGCCGCCAGGTCGGCGGCGACCGCGTCGACGCACGCCATCAGGGATCCGGCGGGCCGCGAACTGAGCTCCAGCTGTCCTCCGGGCTCGAAAGTCAGCGCCGAGTCGAGCGCCAGCGTCCGCACCTCGGCGAAGGACGCGTCCAGGCGCTCGGCGGGGACCCGCAGGTCGGGACGGACGGCGTCGTGGATGAGCCATTCGAGTTCCACCCCGACGGTGCGGGGCGGTCCGGTCTTGAAGCAGATGGCCTGCAGTAAATCCTCCGCCTCACTCTCGCCGAGGGGCGATCCGTGCGTGATGGTGCCGATTCCGGTGGTCGCGTTCGGGGGCATACGTGCCTCCTCTTCCGATGCCTCCCTTCCACCCAAACCCCTGCCGACCGATCGCACAAGGGCGCCCCGGCCAGGCGAAAAGGCGTTGCGCGGAATCCACCTGACATCGAACATGTGCGCTATGTACTACCTGGGGGAGCGCTCGTGAGCGCACGGATGCGCGCCCTGGCGCGCGAAACCGAGACCATCGTCGACGAGGGCCGGTACCGCACGTCCGCGGGGTGCGAGGTCACCATCGGGAGCGCAGTGGCCGCCGCGCTCTCGGGGACCGCACTGTACGGACCGGGCCCGGTGGAGACCCCCGTACTCGACTCCGACCGCGCGACCGGCTTCGAGGTGACCGGCGAGAGCAGCCTGCGGGCGGCCCGCCGGATGAGCGGGGAGGGGACGGGCCGGATCGCCGTGCTCAGCTACGCATCGGCCCGGAACCCCGGCGGCGGATACCTGAACGGCGCACGGGCGCAGGAAGAGGACCTCTGCCGCGGTTCCGCGCTCCACGCGACCCTTCTGCGCGCCCCCGAGTACTACGCGCACCACCGCGCGAACCGCAGCGCCTTCTACACCGACCGGGTCATCCACTCGCCCGGCGTGCCCGTCTTCCGCGACGACCGGGGCGCGCTGCTCGACACCCCGTACCTCGTCGGCTTCCTCACCTCGCCGGCACCCAACGCGGGCGTGATCAGGCGGCAGACACCCGAGGAGGCCGACCGCGTTCCGGCGGCCCTGGCGAGCCGCGCCGAACGGGTGCTGGAGGTCGCCGCCGCCCACGGATACCGCCGGCTCGTCCTGGGTGCCTGGGGCTGCGGGGTCTTCCAGAACGAACCGGCGCAGGTCGCGGACGCCTTCGGCGGCCTGCTCACCGGCGGCGGGCGCTTCGCCGGCCATTTCGAGCAGATCGTCTTCGGCGTCCTCGACCGCGCGCCCGACTCCACCACCCGCGCGGCCTTCGCCGCCCGCTTCCCCGGCTGACGAGGCCTCCCCGGCCGGCGCGGCACGGGCAACGTCCGTCCGGGGGCGCGTGCGGGCGGACCGGCTCAGCTCCAGCCGTACCGTTCCCGGAGCCGGTCCACCACGAGCCGGAACCGTTCGAAGTCCAGTGCGCAGGCCTCGCGCCGCATCCCGTCCTCGTGCACCCTCAGCACCCGGTCCAGGTCCACCCACGAGGGGCGGCCCGAGCTGTCCCACGGCCCGGCACCCAGTGCCACCCACTCGCGGTCGAGGTCGTGCTGCTTGCTGGAGAGCTGGACCGCGAGCAGCGTGCCGGCCCGTTCCCGCGCGACGACGAGGACCGGCCGGTCCTTGCCCCGACCGTCGTTCTCCTCGAACGGCACCCAGGTCCAGACGATCTCCCCCGGATCGGGGTCGCCGTCCCGGTCGGGGGCGTACGAGGTGCGGACCGGACCGACCTCGTGCGGGTCGGCCTCGACGGTCGCGGAGGGGCCGGTGCGGCCGGGAAGGCCGGAGGAGAAGTCGGTGTCGGAGGTGCTGTTCTGATAAGTCATCAACACACCGTAGGACAGTCGCACCTCCGGCTCCGCATCGGCCGGAGGCCACGGCCGACGGCGGGGCTCAGGTGGCGTGCGGGGCGCGTACGCCGGTCGAGCGGAGGTCGCGGGCGGGCTCCGCGCGCCTTTGCCGGAACACTCCCGCACACGGACGGAGCGCCTGGGCGGGTGGAAAGTCCCGCCCGACCCGCCCTCCGGGCGGACGGCGCCACTCTCACCACAGGCCCCTGGGGGTGCCCCGGGCGGCCACCGACTCCGGTACGTCTGCAAGACTGCCCGTCGCCATGAGCCAGTTACCCAAGCAGCCCTCGGAATCTCCCGTCCCCACGAGCGCCGACGTGGCGCGGCTGGCGGGCGTCTCCCGGGCCACCGTGTCGTACGTACTCAACAACAACCCCACCATGCGGATCAGCGAACCCACCCGCCGCCGGGTACGGGAAGCAGCCCGGGACCTCGGCTACGTGCCGCACGCCGCGGCGAGGAGCCTGCGCGCCGGACACACCCGGATGGTCCTGCTGCCCACAGGGCACTTGCCCGAGGGCCCCCTCTACCGCGACTTCCTCCGAGACCTCCAGGCCGGCCTGCGCGGACTCGACTACACCGTCGTCCAGTACGGAAGCGCCGGCCTCGGCCCCGACGAAGCCGCCAGGGCCTGGGCGGAACTCCGCCCCGTGGCCGTCGTAGCACCGGCCGGGCTGGCACTCACCGCCTACGGCATCGCCGTCCTCCACCGCTCCGGAGCCAAGGCCGTCATCACCCTCGGCCCGCACCCGGTCGAGGGTGCGCACGGCCTGGTGCTCGACCAACGCGAGGTCGGCAGCCGCGCGGCGTCCCACCTGCTGGAGCGGGGCTACCGGCGCATCGGCGTGGTCATGCCCCGGGACAAGGCGACCGTCCCCTTCGCGGACCCGCGACTCGAAGGCGTACGCCGGGTGGCACGGCCGGCCGGAGCGCGGATCGAGGAACTCGTCCTGGGATACGACGAGGGCGACGCCGCCGCGCTCGCCGCCCGATGGCGGACCCTCGGCCTGGACTCCGTCTTCGCCTACAACGACGAGTACGCGATGCTGCTGATGCGGGCCTTCGAGGACGCCGGAATCCCGGTTCCCGCCGAGGTCGCAGTGATCGGCGCCGACGACCTGATGCTCGGACGACTGCTCCGCCCCCGGCTGAGCACCGTACGGATGGCGCTCGCCACCGGGCAGCCGCTCGCCGAACTCATCGACCGGCTCGTCCAGCACCCCGGCGGTGACCCGGAGCACCACGAACTGCTCCGGGCCGTAGCCGTGCCCCGCGACTCGACCTGACGGTGCGCGCCGGTCCACCGGCGACCGCCGGACAGCCCTTAGCGTCGGCCCATGAGCCATCCGCAGAGCTACGAGATCCTGCTGGTACCCGAGTACGCCGACGCGTCGGGCGCCGACAAGCCGGGACCGGTGAAGAAGGGGGAGAACGAGAGGGACGAGCCGCCGAAGCCCGGTGACGCCATCCGGTCCGGGATCGTGGAGGCCACCGGCGCCACCGGCGAGTCCGGATACCCCCGCTACGCCGGGGACGGCATCGAGGCGGACATCGACCCCGCCACGCGGACGGTGGAGGCGCTGCTGATCGACGGCGCCGAAATCGACTACGGCCTCTCGGTACGCGTCGCGGACCGCGCCCCCGCACCGGGAGACGAACCGGCCCCGGGGTGAACCCTCCCGCCGGACACTGCCCGGAGGCCGTCCGGCGGTCCGCCCCGCAGGCAGGCACGAGGCCCCGGCCCGCAGCACGTGGAGTGCTGCGGGCCGGGGCCTCGAAGGACGGGGCGGGCGACGACCGCTACGCCTGCTGCTTCTTCTGCTCCTCCACCGACTTGTGCACCTCGGCCATGTCGAGCTTCCGCGCCTGCCCGATGACGTCCTCCAAAGCGGCCTCCGGCAGCGCACCCGGCTGCGCGAACACGGCCACGTTGTCACGGACGATCATGAGCGTGGGGATCGAACGGATGTCGAAGGCCGCCGCCAGCTCCTGCTGAGCCTCGGTGTCGACCTTGGCGAAGACCAGGTCGGGGTGGCGTTCGGACGCGGAGTCGTAGACCGGGGCGAACTGGCGGCAGGGGCCGCACCAGGAAGCCCAGAAGTCGATCAGGACGAACTCGTTGTCACTCACGACCTGGTCGAAGTTTTCCTTGGTGAGCTCTACGGTGCTCATTCTCTGCTACCTCTTCCTGTGCCGGTTCGGACCTGTCCGGCACAACCGTGACCATCAGTGCACTATTCCGCCTGCCCCTGTGGCCCTCCGGCACACGCCCCGCCAGACTGTGACCATGAACGAAGCTGCGGGCAGTACCGAGTACGACGTCGTGATCATCGGAGCCGGACCGGTGGGTGAGAACGTGGCCGACCGGACCAGGGCGGCGGGCCTGAGCACCGCCGTCGTGGAGGCCGAACTCGTCGGCGGCGAATGCTCGTACTGGGCCTGCATGCCCAGCAAGGCGCTGCTGCGCCCCGTCATCGCCCGCGCCGAGGCACGCAGGGTGCCGGGGCTCGAAGCCGCCGTGCAGGGCCCTCTGGACGCCGACGCGGTCCTCGCCAACCGCGACGGATTCACCTCCCACTGGAAGGACGACGGGCAGGTGGAGTGGCTGGAGAGCGTCGGCGCCGACGTCTACCGCGGCCAGGGGCGGCTGACCGGCGAGAAGCGGGTCTCCGTCACCGCGCCGGACGGAACGGTCCGCACCCTCACCGCCCGGCACGCCGTGGCCGTCTGCACCGGAAGCCGCGCCGTCGTCCCCGGCCTGCCCGGAGTCGCCGAGGCCCGTCCCTGGACCAGCCGCGAAGCGACCAGCGCCAAGAGCGTGCCCGGCCGGCTCGTCGTCGTCGGCGGGGGAGTCGTCGGCGTCGAGATGGCCACCGTCTGGCAGGGCCTGGGCGCCCAGGTGACGCTGCTGATCCGCGGCGGCGGACTGTTGCCCAAGATGGAACCCTTCGCCGGCGAACTGGTCGCCGAGGCACTCACCGAGGCCGGCGCCCACATCCGGTACGGCGTCTCCACCACCGCCCTCCACCGGGTCGGCCCCGACGGACCGGTCACCGTCGAGCTGGACGACGGCGACCGGATCGAGGCCGACGAGATCCTCTTCGCCACCGGACGCGCCCCCCGCACCGACGACCTCGGCCTGGAGACCGTGGGCCAGAAGCCCGGCGGTTGGCTGACCGTGGACGACAGTTGCCGGGTGGAGGGGAGCGACTGGCTCTACGCGGTCGGCGACGTCAACCACCGCGCCCTTCTCACCCACCAGGGCAAGTACCAGGCCCGGATCGCGGGCGCCGCCATCGCCGCCCGCGCCCGGGGCGCCGCGACGCCGGAGACCGGCCCCTGGGGCGCCCACGCGGCGACCGCCGACCACGCAGCCGTACCCCAGGTCGTTTTCACCGACCCGGAAGCCGCCTCGGTCGGCCTCACCCTCGCCGAAGCCGAACACGCCGGCCTCCGCGTCCGGGCCGTCGACTACGACCTCGGCTCCGTCTCCGGCGCGAGCCTCTACGCCTCCGGCTACCGCGGCCGCGCCCGCATGATCGTCGACCTGGACCGGGAGATCCTCCTCGGCGTCACCTTCGTCGGCCCGGGCGTCGGCGAGCTTCTCCACTCGGCCACCGTCGCGGTGGCGGGAGAGGTCCCCATCGCCCGCCTCTGGCACGCCGTCCCCTCGTACCCGACGATCAGCGAGGTGTGGTTGCGGCTGCTGGAGACGTACCGGGGGTAGCGGCCGCCGTCAAGGCTGGACAACGGAGGCGTTCACGTGTGGAAGCGGAGATGCGTGGGCGGAACCGGCAGGTTTTCTGCCCTGGGCGGGTTTTGGTCGCGTGCATGTGAGGTGGTGCCCCTCAGCGCGCCCGATGCCCAGGGCGCCGCTCGTAGGGGACGGCCCGGGTCCCGTCGACGCCCACTTCCAGACGGCCGACCCGTTCGATGTCCAGGACGATCGTGTCGCTGTGGCTGAGCGGCCCCACGCCGGCCGGTGTGCCGGTCGCGATCACGTCACCTGGGTGGAGGGTCATGACGGACGACGTGTAGGCGATCAGTTCACGGACGCCGAAGATCAGATCCGCGGTGTTCGTTCGCTGCCGGGTGCCACCGCTGACGTCGCAGCGCAGGTCGAGGCAGTCGGGGTCCGGTATCTCGTCGGCGGTGACGATCCAGGGCCCGATCGGTGTGAATGTGTCGAACGACTTGCGTGTGGAACGGTCTTCGCCGGATCGCACGGTGATGTCCAGTACGCAGGTGTAGCCGAAGACGTGGTCCAGCGCGTCGGCCGCGTCGACGTGGGTGGCGGTGCGGCCGATGACGACGCCCAGCTCGCCTTCCTGGTCGGTGCGCTTGTCGGTGTAGGGCAGGAGGACGTCCTGGCCCGGCCCGATGACCGACGAGTTGGCCTTGAGGAAGACGCCCAGGTCCGCGATGGAGGTGGTGTACTCCATCTCGGCCTTGTGGTCCAGATAGTTGACCGGCGCCCCGATGATCTTGCCGGGACGGGGCAGTGGCGCCTCCATGACTGCCTCGGCCAACGGGACGCGCGTGAGGCCGGAGAGGTCCAGCGGGGCAGCTCCCTCACGGGCCGTGGTCTCGATGTGACGGTGCAGCGCTCCGGCCGGGCCGGGCGGGCCGGTACCGATGAGTCGCTCGGTCACGTCGACGAGGTCGTCGCCGTCGACGGCTCCGAGTCGCCCGTCGTTGAACAGGGCCAGACGCATCTGGGCCTCCTTGCGGATTGCGGGATACGGATTGCGGGATACGGATACGGGCGTCCGGGTGGGGTGCGGTTCGTTCAGGCGCCGGGGTCGGCGTCTTCGGCGCGGTACAGGCCGAGGGAGCGGAGGACGGGCTCGTTGCTGTAGGAGAACAGGACGGCGTCGTCGGAGGCGGAGTGGTTGAGGTGCCGGTAGGGCGTCCAGCCGGGCACGGCGAAGGTGTCGTTCTCGGACCACTCCAACCGCTCGCCGTCCACGATCGTGGTGCCTTCACCGCGGACCACGGTGAAGATGGTGGAGGCGGTGTGCCGGTATCCGGCTCCCCGGAAGCCCGGTCGCAGCCGCTGGACGCGGCAGCCGATGGTCGGCATGACGGGGCCGCCCGTCCACGGGTTGGTGTATTCGAGGACGATGCCGTCGACGGCGCTGCCTGCCGCGGTGTCGGAGATCCCCTCCAGAGCGAGTCGGGTCTCTTCCCACGTATAGCGGGTCACAGGGGAGTTGGGCCCGTCCTGGGTGAGCCAGACCGGGTTCAGCCGACCGTGCAGGAATTGCCTGCTGCCGGCGTCGTCCGGGCGGGTCACGGGCTGGAGGCGCTGCGGGTACTTCTCGTAGAAGCCCGCCTCCAGGGCGTTGACGAGGGGGTAGTCGAGGGCGTCGAGCCAGATCATCGGAGCGTCGCCCTCGTGCGTGTGGTCGTGCCAGTGCCAGCCGGGGGTGAGCAGCAGGTCGCCCGGCGACATGAAGACACGCTCGCCGTCGACCGTCGTCCACGCACCGCTGCCCTCCAGGACGAAGCGGAAGGCGTTGGACGTGTGCCTGTGTGCCTGGGCGGTCTCGCCGGGCAGGATGATCTGCAGTCCCGCGTACAGGGTGTTGACGGTGGCGGGTGGATCGGTCAGGCCGGGGTTCACCAGCATGAGCACCCTGCGTTCCGCCTCGTCCAGCGAGAGCGTTTCGGAGAAGTGCAGCAGATGCGGCCGCAGTTCCTGCCAGCTCCAGCGGTAGGGCACGGCACGGCTCTTGGGCTGTGTGGGGAAGAGGTTGCCGTAGAAGCGCCACAACGGGGCGGCTCCCAGGCTCTCCAGGGCCTTGTAGGCGTTGTCGTCGGTCGTCACGGTGTCCTCCTCGGCGAGCCCGTTCACAGGGCGGGAGCAGATGCGGGGGTGGGGGTCCACACCCAGGAGATGTCGTCGAACTCCTCGGGGCCGCGTGACGAGAGGAGCTTGTTGCGCAGGGTGGCCCCCATGCCTTCCAGGTGGCAGATCTCGCCGAAACGGCGGGCGCCGGTCTGGATGAGGGCCGCCCGTTCGCGGCGCCGGTCCGCGTACGCGGCGAAGGCTTCAGCGGGGTCCGAGCACTGGCCGAGAGCCTGTCCGAGCGCCACCGCGTCCTCCAGTGCCTGGCACGCGCCCTGTGCGAGGTACTGGAGCATGGGGTGGGCGGCGTCGCCGAGGAGGGCGATGCGGCCGTGCACCCAGGTGTCGATCGGGGCGCGGTCGTAGAGGGGCCAGCGCCGGTCGCGTGAGACGAGGGGCAGGGCGTCCCGCACGGCCCGGCAGGTGCCGGCGAAGCGTTCCTCGAGTTCGGCTTCGGTGCCCCAGTCGTCGGAGTCCGGGGTGTAGTGGTCGCTCTCGAAGACGGCGACCTGGTTGTAGAGCTCGCCGCGGCGTACGGGGTACTGCACCAGGTGCATGCGTGGCCCGGCCCAGACCATCACCGCTTCCGAGGCGGCGTGTCGGGACATCGGGCCGGTCATCTTCCCGGTGGGGAGGGCGCCGCGGAAGGCGACGTACCGCGAACAGACCGGTTCTCCGTCGTTCACCAACGACTGGCGCAGGCGGGAGTGCAGTCCGTCGGCCGCGACCACCGCGTCGGCGGTCAGTTCCGCGTGGTTCTCGGCGAAGGTCAGGTGGACGCCGAAGCCGTTCTGCTGCGCCTCGGTGACGGTGTGCCCCGTGCGCAGAGTGACGCCTGGATGTTCCTGGCAGGCGGTCAGCAACGCGGCGTGCAGGTCGGTCCGGTGGGTGACGAGGTAGGGGTGCGCGAAGCGGTCGGTGTAGGCCGCGCCGTGGAGGTCGAGGGCGGTGACCTCGTGTCCGGTGAGGGCGTCCATCATCACCAGCCGGGGTGGTGCCACGGCGGTGTGCCGTACGGCGGCGAGTACGCCGAGTTCGTCGAGGGCGAGGGAGGCGTTCGGGGCGAGTTGCAGGCCGGCGCCTATCTCGCCGAAGCGGTTGGCTTGTTCCACGAGCGTCACGCGGTGGCCGGCGCGGGCGGTCGCCAGTGCGGCCGCCAGTCCGCCGATGCCGCCGCCGACTACGGCGATGTGGAGTGGGGAAGAGGTGACGGGCATCTGGCCTCCGTGAGTGAGCAGGGGTGTTCTGGCGTGCGAGCGGTTCCCAGGCAGTGCGTTGCCGGGGGGCTGGAGGGGCAGCGGCGCCGCAGGGCTCAGCAGGCCGCGGAGACGCCGTCCACGCGCACGGCGGCGTCGGTCCGGGCGGTGATGTCTTCGACGGTGACGCCTGGGGCGGTCTCGACCAGGGCGAGCCCGTCGGGGGTGACGTCGAGGACTCCGAGGTCGGTGATGATCCGGTGGACGCACCGCTCGCCGGTGAGGGGGAGCGTGCACTCGCCGAGGATCTTGGGAGTGCCGTCCTTGGCGGTGTGTTCCATGAGGACGATGACGCGGCGGGCCCCGTGGACGAGGTCCATCGCGCCGCCCATGCCCTTGACCATCTTTCCGGGGATCATCCAGTTGGCGAGGTCGCCGCGTTCGGACACCTGCATGGCGCCCAGTACCGCGGTGTCGATGTGGCCGCCGCGGATCATGCCGAAGGAGAGTGCGGAGTCGAAGAAGGAGGCTCCTGGCAGCACGGTGACGGTCTCCTTGCCGGCGTTGACCAGGTCGGGGTCGACCTCGCTCTCGACGGGGTAGGGGCCGGTGCCGAGGATGCCGTTTTCGGAGTGCAGGACGACGTGGACCCCGGGCGGGAGGTGGCCAGGGACGAGAGTGGGCAGGCCGATGCCGAGGTTGACGTAGGAGCCGTCGGTGAGTTCGGCGGCCGCGCGGGCGGCCATCTGGTCGCGGGTCCAGGCCATCAGACGCGTACCGTCCTTTTCTCGATCTGCTTGTCGGCGGCCTGCTCGGCGGTGAGGGCCACGATCCGCTGGACGTAGATGCCGGGCAGGTGGATGTCCTCGGGGTGGAGTGCGCCCGGTTCGACGAGTTCCTCGACCTCGGCGACGGTGACGCGGCCGGCCATGGCGGCGAGGGGATTGAAGTTGGCGGCGGCACGGCGGAAGAGCAGGTTGCCGTGGTGGTCGCCGCGCCAGGCCCGTACCAGGGCGAAGTCGGTGGTGATGCCGTGCTCCAGGACGTGGGCGCGGCCGGCGAAGTCGCGGGTCTCCTTGGGCGGGGAGGCCACGGCCACCGTGCCGTCGGCCGCGTACCGCCAGGGCAGGCCGCCGTTCGCCACCTGGGTGCCGACGCCGGCCGGGGTGTAGAAGGCGGGGATGCCCGCACCGCCCGCGCGCAGCCGTTCCGCGAGGGTGCCCTGCGGGGTGAGTTCGACCTCCAGTTCACCGCCGAGGTACTGCCGGGCGAACTCCTTGTTCTCGCCGACGTAGGAGCCGGTGACGCGGGCGATGCGGCCGGCGGAGAGCAGGATGCCCAGACCGCGGCCGTCGACACCGCAGTTGTTGGAGACGACGTTCAGACCGGTCGTGCCCCGGTCGTGCAGGGCGCGTATCAGGGTTTCGGGTACACCGCTGAGGCCGAAGCCGCCGACGGCGAGCGAGGCGCCGTCGGGGATGTCGGCGACCGCTTCGGCGGCGTCGGCGCGGACCTTGTTCATGGGTGCGTGGTGCCTTTCAGTTGGGGGCCTCGCGCAGTGCGTCGGAGACGGACTTGACGCCGCCGTGCGCGGTCATGCCGCCGTCCACCGGAATCTCCGCACCGGTGATGAACGACGCGTCGTCGGACAGCAGGAACGCCACCAGCGGCGCGACTTCGCCGACGGTGCCCGTGCGGCCCAGTGGTGTCTCGCGGACGTTGACCTCGCGGAACCCGGGTGCGGCCGAGGCGGTCATCCCGGTCTCGATGTAACCGGGATGGATCGTGTTGACGCGGATGCCGCGCGGTCCGAGCTCCAGGGCAGCTGTTTTCGACAGGCCGCGCAGTGCCCACTTGCTGGTGGTGTAGGCGACTGGGTAGTGAGCGGTGAGGGCAGCGGACGATCCGACGTTGACGATGGAGGAGCCGGGGCGCATGAGCGGCGCCACATGCTGCATGCCGAGGAGCGGACCGGTGACGTTGACCGCGTGGACGCGGGCCATGTCCGCCGAGCGTACGTCGCCGAGTCGGGCCCGCCAGGTGATGCCGGCGTTGTTGACCAGGCCGTGCACCTGCCCGTACGACTCCCGCAGTTCGTCCGCGAGTTCGGCCCAGGCCGTTTCGCTGGTGACGTCGAGGCGTCGGCAGCCGGGTGCGCCGGTCACGTCGGTGGGGATGACACGGGCCCCCTTCCAGGGTGAGCAGCCGGGCCTCGGCGGCGCCCTGTCCGCCGGCCGCGCCGGTGACGACGACGACCTTTCCGAGCAGCCTCTTGGAGTGCGGGTCGGTCACGGCCGCTCCCGGAGGCGGCGGCGCCCGGTGGGGAGAGGGACGGGGGCGGCGCCGGCGACGACGGTGTTGGTGAGGACGCCGAGGCCCTCGACGGTGAGCGTGACGGTGTCACCGGGCTTCAGCGGCGGCGGGGACTGTTCGCCGCGCCGGCCCCAGAGTTCGGCGAGGCAGCCGCCGTTGCCACAGGTACCGGAGCCGAGGACGTCGCCCGGGACGACCCGGGTGCCGCGGGAGGCGTAGGCGGTCATCTCCTCGAAGGTCCAGCTCATGTGGGACAGCAGGTCCTCGCCGACCACCCGGCCGTTGATCTCCGCGGTCATGGCCAGCCGGAGGAAGCCGTCCGCGTCGCGGTGGGGCTCCAGTTCGTCGGCGGTGACGAGGTACGGGCCCAGGGTGGTGGCGGTGTCCTTGCCCTTGCAGGGGCCGAGGCCGATCTTCATCTCCGCGCTCTGGAGGTCGCGTGCGGACCAGTCGTTGAAGACGGTGTAGCCGATGATGTGGTCACGGGCTTGACGTGGTGTCAGGTCACGGCCCTCGCGGCCGATGACGGCTCCGACCTCCAGCTCGAAGTCCAGGACGGACGAGCCGGGCGGTACCGGGATGCCGTCGAGGTGACCGTGGATCGCGTGGGGGTTGGTGAAGTAGAAGGTCGGGGCCGCGTACCACTGTTCGGGGACGCCGCCGACGCCTTCCACGGACCGGCGCACCCCCTCCACGTGCTCCTCGAAGGTCACGAAGTCCCGTACCGAAGCGGGCTGGAGCGGGGGAAGCGGACGGACCTGGGAGACGTGCGGGCCGGCCGGCCCGTCGAGAGCCGTCGATCCGGCGTCGAGCAGCGCGGGGAGGCCGGAGGTCTCCTGGATCAGTGCGGTGAGCGAGGTGACTCCGGGCAGGGGGAAGAGGGTGCCGTCCTCTTCCACGACTGCCACCCGGCGGTGCTCCTGATGTTCGTACGTGGCGAAACGCATGGTGCGGCTCCGGCGGAGTGTGGTCGGGCGGGTAGGGGTGCGCCTCGGGGGGCGTGGGCCGTGGCCCGCGCCCCCCGGACTCGGCGGAAGGGATCAGACCGGGGGAGCGACGAAGACGCCGCGGTCGGGGTCGTTGAAGGACTCCTTGGCGACGATCTCGTTCATGGCGTTGGCGGTGCCCCACTGGTCGGTGACTTCGGGCTGCGAGAAGTCGTAGACGTGGGGGTGCCAGGTGTCTTCGTCGAGGTTCTCCAGCTCGGTGGTGTACTCGACGGTGTTGCCGTGCGGGTCGAGGAAGTAGGTGAAGGTGTTGTCGCCGGCCAGGTGCCGGCCGGGGCCCCAGACCTTCTTGAAACCTGCTCGCATGACGCGGCCGGAGCCGCGCATGTACTCGTCGATGCCGCGCATCTCGAAGGAGACGTGGTGCAGGGCGGTGTGCGGGCCCTGGGCGATGGCCATGGAGTGGTGCTGGTTGCTGATCCGCATGAAGTGCATGACCTCGCCCATGTGCGGGGAGCTGAGGGTGTCGGAGAGGGCGAAGCCGAGGTGGCGCTCGTACCATTCGCGGGTGCGGTTCAGGTCCGGCGAGTTGAGCACGACGTGCGAGAGCTTGACCGGGATGGCCTCCTTCTCCTCGATCTTCCGGTGGCGCCGCACCGCGACGTCGGCGGACACCTCGATGGTGCGGCCGTCGACGTCGAAGAAGCGGAAGCCGTATCCGCCGCCCGGGGTGTCGACCCTGCCCGGACGGGAGATCAACTGCACGTCTCCGGCTATGAGTCGCTCCGCCAGGGTGTCCACGTCGGCTGCGGACGCGGCGCCGTAGGAGACGAGGTCGAGTCGCTTCTCGTCGGCCTTGCGCAGCCGCACGACGTACTGCTCGGGGGAGCCCTCGGCGGCGAGGAAGGAGATGCCGGAATCCTCGGCGACCTTGGTCAGTCCCCAGACGCCCGCGTAGAAGTCGAGCTGCTTGTCGTAGTCGGGCACGGCGAGGTCGACGTGCCTCAGGTGGGTGAGCAGGCGCATGGTGTCAGTCCGTCCGGAGGAGGAAGGCCGCGTTGCGGCCGCGGATCGCGTGGAAGTCGGCCTCGGGCAGGGCGGCGGCGCGCAGGGCGCCCACCGGGTCCTCGGATCCCATGTCGAAGGGGAAGTCCGAGCCGAGCAGGACCCGGTCGGCCCCGGCGACACGGACCAGTTCCCGCAGTACATGGGGGTCGTGGACGAGGGAGTCGAAGTACAGCCGCTTCAGGTAGGTGCTGGGCGGGTGGGCGCAGCGGGCTCCCGCGTCGGACCGGGCGGACCAGGCGTGGTCGGAGCGGCCGATGTGGGTGGGCAGGTAG
Organism: Streptomyces sp. NBC_00102; assembly: GCF_026343115.1. Classification (GTDB taxonomy): domain Bacteria; phylum Actinomycetota; class Actinomycetes; order Streptomycetales; family Streptomycetaceae; genus Streptomyces. The sequence goes on along the minus strand of NZ_JAPEMC010000006.1, from coordinate 17,953 downwards.
CCGCCGCCGTGGGCCGCGACCAGCTTCAGCCCGGGGTGCCGGTCGAGTACCCCGGAGAAGATCAGGTGCGAGAGTGCGACGGCGTTCTCGGTGGGCTGGCCGACCGTGTTGGAGAGGTACCACTGGTCGAGGCGCTCGTCGAGGGTGCAGCCGAAGGGGTGCAGGAAGAGGATCGCGCCCGTCTCCTCGGCCCGGGTCCAGAAGGGTTCGTAGGCCGGGTCGGAGAGTTCGCGGCCGGGCGCGTGGCTGGAGATCTCGACGCCGAGCAGGCCCTGCGCGAGAGCGTGGTCGAGGGCGTCGACGGTGCGCTCCGGGTGCTGGAGCGGTACGAGGCCCAGACCGCGCAACCGGTCCGGCGCGGCCGAACAGTGCTTCGCGGTGGCCTCGTTGGCCAGCCGGTACACCTCCCCGGCCGTCTCCTCGTCCGCCCAGTAGTGGTAGTGGGAGGGGGAAGGGCTGACCAGCTGGACGTCGACACCCTGCGCGTCCATCGCCGCCAGCCGTACGGTGACGTCGGTCAGGCGGGGGAAGCGCTCGCGGATCATGGGACCGCTGACGGCGAGGGCCGCGGGGCCGTTGCGGCGGGCGTCCAGCGCCCGTGCCCCGGCCAGCCCCGGCCGCCCCTCCACCAGTGCCTCGATCTCAGGCAGCAGGACGTGGGCGTGTACGTCGACCGTGGGGGTGGCCTGCTGAACCTGCGGCGCGGTCACGGCAGTTCCCGGAGCATGGTCATGGTGCGGGCCATCAGACCGGGCACGTCGGCGTCGTGCACACCGTCGAGCTGCCACTGCCCGATGCGGACGGACGCCTCCACGACCGGGCGGACGCGGACGATCCGCCGCTCGTAGTACGACTGGAACAATGAGTCGTCCCAGTCGTCGGCCCCGGTCAGCATCTGGGCGAGCACCCACGCGTCCTCCAGCGAGAGGGCGGCGCCCTGGGCGAGGGTGGGCGGGCAGCAGTGCGCGGCGTCGCCGACCAGGACGACCCGGCCGCGGTGCCAGGACCCCTCGACCAGCATGCGGTCGAACCAGGTGTAGTTGACCTTCGCCGGATCCGTGACGTGCTCGGTGATCTCCGGCCAGAACCCGCCGTAGTGCCGGGTCAGGCGGCGCATCTCGTCCGCGTACGACTCGGGCGGTATCCCGGCGCGGTCGCGGTTGGCCTCCACCACGTACGCGTACAGCGTCGTGTCGCTGGTGGGGCAGTAGCCGGCGATGTAGGCCGGCCCGCCGTAGGCGAGGTCGGTACGGGTGACGCCGGCCGGGCGCGGGGCGGCGACGCGCCAGATGGCCATGCCGGTGGGTTCCGGTCGGGCGGGGATGCCGATGGCGGCGCGGGTGGCGGAACCGAGGCCGTCGGCTGCGATCACCAGGTCGTAGCGGTGCTCGGAGCCGTCGGAGAGCCGTACCGAGACGCCGCGTGCGTCCTGGTCCAGGATCTCGGCCGTGGTGCCGAGCCGCACGGTCGCGCCACTGGCGCGCACCGCGTCGATGAGGATCCGCTGCAGCCGGGGGCGCTGCATGCCCACGGTTGCGGGCAGGTCGTCGCCGCCGGTGCGCAGGTCGTCCTGGGTGTGCAGGACCGTGCCGTCGGGTGCGGTGATGCCGACCGAGCCGAAGCCGAAACCGGACGCCTCCACCTGCTTCCAGACGCCCAGTTCGCGCAGGACGCGCAGGGCGTTGCCCTGGAGGGTGATGCCGGAGCCGGCGGTCGCGTTCCAGTCGGCCTTGGCCTCGACGAGGTCCACGGCGTACCCGGCGCGGCGCAGCAGGATCGTCACGGCGTTGCCGGCCGCGCCGCCGCCGATCACGAGGACCGTGCGGGATGGGGTCATGGGGAACTCCTTCGTTCCTCGGTGCTACTTGACGGCTATCGGGTTGACCGGCGAGCCGACCGCGCCGGTGATGGGCAGGGGCGCTGCGGTGAGCCAGAAGGCGTACGCGCCGTCGCCCGCACAGTCCTCGGCGAGAGCGTCGAGGTCCCACATCTCGCCGATGAGCAGGCCGATGTTCGGGATGGCGACCTGGTGCAGCGGCTGGAAGGCGTGCTCGAACTCGTTCGGACGGACCTCGAAGCCCCAGGTGTCGGTGGCGATCGCGGCGATCTCGGTGCGGTGCAGCCAGCCGGCCGTGGTGAACGACAGGCCGGGTGCGGGCCCTCCGGCGTACTCGCCCCAGCCGTCGCGGCGTACTCGGCTCAGCTGCCCGGTGCGTACCAGCACGATGTCTCCGCGTTCCACGGTCACGCCGTGCGCCTGGGCCGTCGCCGCCAGGTGCTCCTCGGTGATCGCGAATCCGTCGGGCAGCTCACCGTCCTCGCCGACGACCCGGCCGACGTCGAGGAGCACCCCGCGCCCGGCGACGTAGGGGGCCATGTGCTCGATGCCGGTGACCAGGTCACCGTCGGAGGTGACGACCTGCTCGGCCGGGCGTCCGTTCCACGCCTTGCCGTGGTCGAAGATGTGCCCGAGTCCGTCCCACTGCGTGGAGCACTGCAGCGGCATCGCGATCACGTCGTCGGCGCCGCCGATGCCGTGCGGCAGGCCCTGGTTGCCGAGGGCCGCGTCGGTGCCGGTGTCCAGCATGGTGTGGACCGGGTTGGTGCGCCGGCGCCAGCCCTTCTGCGGGCCGTCGATGTCGAAGCGCTGGGAGAGGGAGAAGCTGACGCCCCGCCGGACCAGCGCGGCGCCCTCGCGGCGCTTCGCTTCGTCGAGGAAGTTGAGGGTGCCCAGTACGTCGTTCTCGCCCCAGCGGTTCCAGTTGGAGCACGCTTTCGCGGCCCGCGCGATCGAGCCCTCGGGGTCGGTGCGGTCGGGGGTCACCGGGCTTCCTCCGCCACACAGCGGGTGCGTTGAGCACCCAGTCCGGTGATGGAGCCGTCCATGACGTCGCCGTCGCGCAGCAGTCGGCCCCAGTGCATGCCGTTGCCGGCGGGGGAGCCGGTGAGCACCAGGTCGCCCGGCAGGAGGCGGGCCGACTGGGAGGCGTAGGACACCATGCGTGCGACGTCGAAGATCATGTCCTTGGTGGACTCGTCCTGCATGGTCTCGCCGTTGAGCTTCAGGACGAGGCGCAGGTCGTCGGTGTCGGCGACCGAGGTGGCGGGGACGATCCAGGGGCCGAGCGGGGTGAAGCCGGGGGCGTTCTTGCTGCGCAGCCAGTCCGTGCCTATCTGTGGCATGTCCCGGCGGAATACGGTCGCCCGGTCGGTCAGGTCGTTGGCGATGGTGTACCCGGCAACGTGGTCCAGGGCCTCCTCCACGGACACCCGGTAGGCGGGGCGGCCGATCACCGCGGTCAGCTCCAGCTCCCAGTCGGGCTTCTCGGCCCAGGCCGGTAGTACGACGTCGTCGTACGGTCCGGTGATCGCGCTCGGCAGACCGATGAAGACGTACGGCAGATCCTCGGCTGCCCGCCGGTCCATGATCTCCGCCGCCTCGGCGCGCCGTTCCGCCTCCGGCCGCTCGTCACCCGGCGCCCGGTGGGCGACGTGCAGATCGATGACGTGTTGGCGGTAGTTGGCCCCGGACTGGAAGACCTGGCGCGGCTCGACCGGCGCGTGTACCCGGAATTCCGCCAGCGCCCGGCGGTGTGGACCGTCGTCGGAGGCCAGCGCGGCGAGCCGTGGCTCCACCGCGTCCCAGTCCTCCAGGACGGCCCGCACGGTCAACTCGGCGTTGCCCAGGGCGGACCGCAGGTCGATCGCCTGCGCGTCGGGTGTGACGAGAGCGGGGAAGGGCGCCCCCTCGGGGGCGGAGAGTGTGGCCAGGGCGAAGGGCCCGGCGAAGAGGGCGGACGAGGCTTCAGGTTTCACGAACATGTCCTCCTGATTGCGGTGGCACTAATCTGGACCCGCCACCAGTGATCACGGAAATCGATTCTGTGGATGGTCGGCATCCGTCTGACAAATTGCCGCAGGTCGTCGCCGGACAGCGAGGAAAACCGCCATGAATCTCAGTCGCCTCGACCTCAATCTCGTCGTCGCCCTGCGTGCCCTGCTGGAGGAGCGCAACGTCACCCGGGCCGGGGAGCGCGTCGGCCTCAGTCAGCCCGCCATGAGCGCCGCGCTCTCACGCCTGCGCCGGCACTTCGACGACGACCTGCTCGCCCGCGTCGGCGGCCACTACGAACTCACCGCCCTGGGCCAGGTCCTTCTCGACCGGGCATCCACCGCCTACGACCTGCTGGAACGCCTCTTCGCGAGTCAGGCGCACTTCGATCCGGCCAAGGAGAACCGCGAGTTCAAGCTGGTGGCGTCCGACTACGCCGTGGCCGTCTTCGGCGCCGAGCTCGCCCGGGTCGTGCACCAGGAGGCCCCCGGCATCCGGCTGCGCTTCGCCCAGACGCCGACCACCGTGGTGGACGCCACCGAGACCCTGCTGAGCACCACTGACGGCCTGCTCATGCCACACGGTGTGATCAGCGACTTCCCGGCCACCGACCTCTACCAGGACCGCTGGGTGTTCCTCGTCGCCGAGGACCACCCGAGCGTCGACGACCGGCTGACCCGGGAGGACCTGGCCCGGCTGCCCTGGGTCACCTACCAGCGCACCTACGACGCCCCGGCCGTCCGCCAACTGGGCATGCTGGGTGTCGAACCCCGAGTCGAGGTGTCCGTCGACAGCTTCCAGACCATCCCGCTGCTGGTCGGCGGAACCCGGCGCATCGCCCTGATCCAGGCCCGACTCGCCCGGCTCCTCGCGCCGCTGGCCGCCGTACGCGTGGTCGAACCGCCCTACGAGGCCGTCCCCCTCAGGGAGGCGATGTGGTGGCACCCCGTGCACACCCACGACGCGGCCCACATCTGGCTGCGGGAGACGGCCGCCCGGGTCGGCAGCCGGATGGCCGAGGAGGCGCGGGCGTGAACAGGGTGCGGACCAAGTCCGGCCCACAGAGCCCGGGACCATCCGCCGGCTGGATGGAAGGCATTCGATACATGGATCGTGCCACCGGTGGGCAGCGGGGCGTCCCCGAGGCATCATCGGTCCAGGTCGTGCGCAACCGCGCACCCGCGCCCCCGTAGCCGGTTGTGGTCCGGATACGTTTCCGGCGGCGACCCGGGGGGATCAGCGAGCCGGTACCGCCATGGTCGACCGGCGCACGACGAGTTCCGGCTGAAGGACGATGTGCGCGTGTTCATGAGCAAGACCGTCGGCCGTGTCCTCGATGAGGAGGCGGCCGGCCCGCCGGCCCATCGCGACGGCCGGCCGGCGTACCGAAGTGAGGGGTACGACGGCGGAGGCGGCGAACTCGATGTCGTCGTAGCCCACCACGGCGATGTCCTCGGGGACCTTCAGCCCGGCCTCGTACAGCGCTTGCAGTACGCCGAGAGCCAGCAGGTCGTTGGCGCAGAAGACGGCCGTCGGTCGCTGCGGAAGGCCGAGGATGCGGTGTCCGGCGTCCTTTCCGGCGTCCACGGTGAGTGCGGGGCAGGGGAGTTCGAGCAGGGCGGTGGCCGGCAGGCCGGCCGGGCCGAGGGCGCGCAGCGCGCCTCGACGCCGGTCCCGTACCTGCGGAAGGGTCTCGGGACCGCCGACGTAGACGAGGGACCGGTGGCCCCGGGCGATCAGATGGCGGGCAGCGGCGTGGCCTCCGGCGACGTCGTCGATGCCGACCGAGCAGGCCTCGGCCCATGGTGCGCTCCGGTCGGCGACGACGAAGGGGACCGCGTTGCGGCGGAAGGCCGCGACCGTGCGGTCGGTGCCCTCGCCCGCGGTGATCACCGCACCGCGGACCTGGTGCGAGGTGATCAGCGACAAGTAGCGTGCCGCTTCCGCCGGATCGTGGGCGCCGGTGCAGACCATGACGCCCAGGTCCGCTTCACGGGCGGCCTGCTCCACGCCGGCGGCGAGCGCGGTGAAGAACGGGTTGACGATGTCGAGAACCATCAGGGCGATCACTCGGGAAGCCCATCCCCGCAGCTGCCGCGCGCCCTCGGCACGGACGTAGCCCAGCGAGTCGATCACCTCCAGGACGCGTGTACGGGTGGCATCGGCCACCATCTCTGGCCGGTTGAGGACGTTCGAGACGGTGCCGAGCGAGACACCGGCCTCCCTGGCCACGTCCTTGATGCCGACCCGCGGGCGTGCTCTGCTGTCCCGCCCCGTGTCCCGTGCCTCGGTGCCCGGTGGGCGGAGAGCCGAGGGTGCCGCAGGTGTGGCGGCGGTCGGCCGGTGCACGGCCTACCGGCTCCGTGGCGCGGCGCTGGTGGCGCGCACCACCAGCCGGGGGGTCATGGTGGTCCGCATGGCCCGGTCCCTCCGGCCCTCCACCCGTTCGACGAGCATGCGGGCGGCGGTGGAGCCCATGGTGTAACCGGCCTGGTCGACGCTGGTGAGCTGGACGGGGGCGAGTGCGGCGAGTGCGGTGTTGTTGTAACCGACGAGCGAGAGGTCCTCGGGGATGCGCAGGCCCAGTTCGTGGGCGGCGCGGAAGATGCCCAGGGCGGCGACGTCGGCACCCGCCATGACGGCTGTCGGCCGGTTCGCCGCGGTCAACAGGGTCATCCCCGCCTTGAATCCTCCCTCGTCGGAGTAGGCGGTGTGGTGGACGCGGGCGTGTCCGGTCAGGCCGTGCCGTTCCATGGCCTTCAGATAGCCGTCCCGCAGCACGACTTCGGGTGTGCGCTTCCACTGGTTGGCCTTCGTACCCGCGGCGGAGACCAGGGCGATGTCGCGATGGCCGAGGGCGGCGAGATGGTCGACGACCAGGCCTGCGCCGGTGTCGTCGGCGTCCACGACGGAGTCGTAGGTGTCGTCCGTGTCGTGGTGGCCGATGACCGCGGTCGGAGTCGTCGCAGCCGTGGCCAGGACTTCGGCCCGTGCGGTCCCGGGGGCGATGAGGACCAGCCCGTCCATCTGACGGTCGACCATGGAACGGATGGTCTTCGCCTGGTCCTCCGGGTCGAATCCGGCCGCGCCGATCAGCACGGTGTACTCGGTCTGACGCAGTTCGTCCTGGATGCCGTCGAGGATGTCCGCGAAGAAGGCGTTGCGCACGTTGTCGAGCAGCACGCCGATCGTGTAAGTCCGTCCGCGCATGCCGCGGGCCGCCGCGTGCGGCCGGTAGTCGAGCTCGGTGATGGCCGCCGTGACCTTCTCCCGCATGCTCTCGCTCACGCCGTAGGCGTTGCGCAGCACTTTGGAGACAGCCGCGGTGGAGACGCCGGCATGCCGGGCCACATCGGTGATCGTCACGCGTTTGTTCTGCCTGGCTGCGCCGGCCCGATCCATCGATCTACCTCTGCTCTGTGATGGGTGTCGTGCAACGGTCTACATGGTAGCCCTGGGAAGCTGTCAAGTCCCTCCGTGTCGCCATGCTGTTACCGGGATGTGTCTTGACGGTTCCTGATGTGAAGTGCAAGGTTTTGCCCACTCGACGTAGAGAACGTTTTACAAAACTTCTCCGTGCTGCCGGGCCCTGCCCCGCCCTGGCGCTCTCGCACCACTGCGTCCTGCTCCGTCCTCCTCCATGACCCTGGGAGTTCCCCGTGTCCCTGCGCATGCCCCGTAGCCGTCGTACGCGACTGAGTCTGTTCACCGCCGGCACCGCTTCGCTGGCACTGCTCGCCACAGCCTGCGGCGGCAGCGGGGGCGGCTCCTCCGCCGCACCCGACAACTTCAACTACCTCAGCGTCACGGAGAACACCACCGTGAAGACCGCTCTCACCACGCTGTCGAAGGGCGTGTGCAAGCCGGCGAACGACGCACTGCCGCTCAAGGTGGAAACCGTCCCGCAGGCGAGCCTCGACCAGAAGCTCCAGCTCTTGGCCGGCCAGAACGCACTGCCCGTGCAGTTCGCCGCCGGCAACGCCCCCGCCCTCACCCAGCAGCTCGCGAAGTCCGGCAAGGTCGCTGACCTGGAGCCGAAGCTCAAGGAGCTCGGCGTCCTGGACCAGCTGGAGCCCGCCGCCGTCTCGACGATCAAGGCCCTGTACGGCGGGAAGCTGGAGGTACTGCCGTACGAGTACAACATCGAGGGGATCTTCTACAACAAGAAAATCTTCGCCGACAACGGCCTGGCCGTGCCCGGCACGTGGGACGAACTGGTGTCCGCGGCCGCGAAGCTGGAGGCGAAGGACGTCCAGCCCTTCTCCGCCTCCGGCCAGCAGGGATGGCCGCTGACTCGCCTGATCAGCGACTACCTCTTCCGCAGCCTCGGCCCCGACGCGCTGCGGAAGGTCGCGGACGGTCAGGCCAAGCTGACCGACCCGGAGTACGTGAAGGCCGCCGACGAAGTCGCCGCGCTCGGCAAGAAGGGGTACTTCGGCAAGGGTGTCGGCTCCATCGACTACGACACCGCGATGAACCAGTTCCTCAGCGGCAAGGCGGCCATGTTCTACATGGGCAGCTGGGCGCTGGCGAACATCTCCGATGCCGCGCAGAACAAGGTCGGCGCCGAGAACGTCGGCTTCATGCCCTTCCCGGCCGTCGCCGGAGGCAAGGGCTCGGTCGACCAGTACCCGTCCAACGTCGGCCTCGGCATCACCCTGGCCGCGAAGTCCTTCGACAAGAAGACCGGCGCCTGGGTCTCCTGCATCACCGAGAACTACGGCGCCACGGCACTGAAGGACCACGGGACCATCACCGGCTTCAAGGTGAACACCGAGGTGAAGGACGCCAACGCGGTCACCACCCAGGTCCGCGACACCGTCAGCTCCTCCCGGCAGAACGTGCTGTGGTTCGAGGCCCTGTTCAGCACCAAGGCCACCACCATCAGCCAGACCAACGCCGCGAGCCTGGTCTCGGGGAGCATGAGCCCCCAGCAGTTCATGCAGACCGTCCAGGACGCACTCGCCGCCCAGTGACCTCCCCGGGGCGGCCCGCCCGCCTTCTCGCACGATCGTGCGCGAGCCGCCCCGGGCCCGGCGGCCCAGCCGCCCCGCACCGCCGCAGGCCCCGCCAACGGAAACGAGACGGACACCATCCATGCACCGCGTACTCGGTGACCGCAGGGCGATCGCGCTCCTGCTCGGTCCCGCTCTCCTCGTCTACTCGCTGATCATGCTCGTCCCCATGGTGTGGTCGCTCGGCTACTCCTTCACCAAGGGCAACACCATCGACGGCTTCACCGGCAACGGTGTCGCCAACTTCTCGCGCCTCTTCGACGATCCGGCGGTGCGGGACGCGCTCTGGTTCACCTTGAAATACGCCGTGGTCGTCACGGCCGGTCAAGTCGTCGCCGGCTATCTCCTGGCCCTGCTCTACGTGTTTTTCCTCAGGCGGGCCTCGGCGCTCATCCGCACCCTGGTCTTCTTCCCCGTCGTCCTGCCCACCGTCGCCGTCGGCCTGCTGTTCCAGAAGTTCTTCCAGGTCGCGCCCCAGACCGGCCCGGTCAACTCGCTGCTCAACGCGGTCGGCATCGACTCGATCGACTTCTTCGGCAGCTCGGGCAGCGCCTTCTGGGTCCTGGTCGCCATGGACATCTGGCGGTCCATGGGCTTCTACGCCGTGCTGCTCTTCGCCGGCCTGGTCGACATCCCCGACGAAGTCCTCGAATCAGCCCGCCTCGACGGGGCGACCGGACTCAGGCTCGTGCGCCACATCGTGCTTCCGCTGTCCCTGCCGGTCCTGATGTCCTCGCTGATCTTCAGCATCAACGGAACGCTCAAAGCCTTCGACTCGATCGTCGCCCTCACCAACGGCGGCCCGGGCAACGGCACCACCCCGCTGACCCTGTACATGTTCCAGACGTCGTTCACCTACAGCGACTACGGCTACGGCAGCACCATCGCCCTGCTGCTGACCGTCGTGAGCCTGCTGGTGAGCCTGGTCGTCTACCGCGTCTCGCGCCGCGACCTCACGGAGGGCTGAGACCCATGGCCACCATCGACACACACCCGAAGACGACCCCCGCGAGAACGTCCGCCCGCACCCCCGACCGGGCCCGACGGCCCCGGACCGGCCGTCGGGGGAGCCGCCTGTGGGTCAAGATCGTCGTCGCACTTCTGCTGGTCGTCGAGGTCTATCCGCTGATATGGATGTTCCTCACCTCGCTGAAGTCCAACGACGACTACCTGAACAACTCCACCTGGAGCCTGCCCACTTCCTGGGAGTGGGGCAACTACGGCGAAGCGTGGAACACCGGCCACATCGGCCTGTACGTCCAGAACAGCCTGCTCGCCGTCGTCCCCGCCCTCGCCCTGATGCTGCTGCTGGGCACCGCCGCCGGCTTCGCCCTCCAGATCATGGTCTGGAAGGGCCGCAGCCTCACCCTGCTCGTCTTCCTCGCGGGCATGATGATCCCGCCGCAGATGATCCTGCTGCCCCTGTTCACCGTGTACTTCCAGACCGGCCTGTCCGGCACGCTGTGGCCGCTGATCCTCACCTACACCGGCACCGGCCTTCCGCTGACCGTCTTCATGATGGCCACCTACTACCGCACGGTCCCGCGCGAGCTGTTCGAGGCGGCCACCGTCGACGGTTCCGGCATACTGCGCGCCTTCTGGACCATCAGCGTCCCCCTGGTCCGCAACGCCCTCCTCACCGTCGGCCTGGTGCAGTTCTTCTTCATCTGGAACGACCTGCTCATAGCCCTCACCTTCACCAACGACCAGGACCTGCGCACCATCCAGGTCGGGCTGCTCAACTTCACCGGCGACTTCGGCGCCACCCAGTACGGCCCCCTCTTCGCCGCCATCTGCATCAACGTCTTCGGCACCCTCCTGATCTACCTCTTCCTCAACCAGAAGGTCATGAAGGGCCTCACCTCGGGAGCGGTCAAGGGCTGACAACCCGCCCGCCACCACGCTCGCTCCCGCACGTGCAAGAAAGGTCCTCCCTTTGCTCCCCCCTCAGCCCTCCCCGGTGTCCTTCGAACATCTGCCGGACGGACTCGGCATCGGAGTCGCCGCCCCCGGGCTCACCTGGACGCTGCCGCCGGGATCCGGCCGACAGCAGGCATACGAACTGGAAGTCGACCGCTCCGGTGCCGTCCGTCGCACCGGGCGTGTCGACGCCGACACCCACGTACTCGCGCCCTGGCCGGGTGAGCCGCTGGCCTCCCGGGAACGCGCGCTCGTCCGGGTCCGCGTCTGGACCCCGGACGCCACGGAGCCATCGGGATGGAGCGATCCGCGGACCGTCGAAGCCGGCCTGCTGGCGCCCACCGACTGGCAGGCGGTGCCCGTAGGCGCCGGATGGGACGAGGACCCGGAGGCCGAGCGCCGCCCGGCGCGGGTCCGCAAGGACTTCCGACTCGACCGCCCCGTGGCCCACGCCCGCCTGTACGTCACCGCCCACGGCCTGTACGAGGCGGAGATCAACGGCCGCCGCGTCGGGGACGAGACACTGGCCCCGGGTTGGACCGTCTACCCGCACCGGCTGCGCTACCGCACCCACGACGTCACCGACCACCTCACCGAGGGCGCCAACACCATCGGGGCCTGGCTCGGCGACGGCTGGTACCGCGGCAAGTACGGCTTCGACGGCGGCACCCGCAACATCTACGGCACCGACCAAGCGCTCATCGCCCAACTCGAAGTGGTGCACGACGACGGCTCCGCCACCGTCATCGCCACGGACGGAACCTGGCACGCCGCTCCCGGCCCGATCCTGACCAGCGGCCTCTACGAGGGCGAGATCTTCGACGCCCGGCTCCACGACGCGCACTGGTGCACACCTTCGCCCCTGCGTACCGCCTCCGACATGTGGAGCCCCGTCCGGACGGGCCGCCGTGACCCCGCGACGCTGGTCGCCCCGATGGGACCACCGGTCCGCTGCACCCAGGAGATCGCCCCGGTCGCCATCACCCCCACCGAGGGCGGGCACCTCCTCGACTTCGGTCAGAACCTCGTGGGCCGCCTCCGCGTCACCGTCGACGGGCCGGCCGGCACGACCATCGTCCTGCGGCACGCCGAAGTACTGGAGAACGGCGCACTGGCAACCCGACCGCTGCGCGAGGCGTACGCCACCGACACCCTGATCCTCTCCGGCGACGGACCGCTCACCTGGGAACCGCGCTTCACCCTGCACGGCTTCCGCTACGCCGAAGTGAACGGCTGGCCGGGCGAGTTGAACGCCGACATGGTCAAGGCGCGAGTCCACCACACGGACATGCACCGCACCGGCTGGTTCGAGTGCAGCGATCCCCTGGTCAACCGACTGCACGAGAACGTCCTCTGGAGCATGCGCGGCAACTTCGTCGACATACCCACCGACTGTCCTCAGCGCGACGAACGCCTCGGCTGGACCGGCGACATACAGGTCTTCGCACCCACCGCGAGCTTCCTCTACGACTGCGCCGGCATGCTCGACTCCTGGCTCACCGACGTCGGCCTGGAACAACTCCCCGACGGCACCGTCCCCTGGTACGTGCCCGTCATACCCGGCGCTCCCATGTGGACGCCGATCCACCCCGGGGCGGCCTGGGGAGACGCCGCCGTACTCACCCCCTGGACCCTCCACCAGCGCTTCGGCGACATCGGTCTTCTCCGGCGCCACTACCCCATGGCCCAGAAGTGGGTCGACCTGGTGGAGCGACTGGCCGGCCCGACGCGCCTGTGGGACACCGGCTTCCAGTTGGGCGACTGGCTGGACCCCGCCGCACCGCCGGACGACCCGGCCGCCGGTGTCACCGACCGCTACCTCGTCGCGACGGCCTACTACGCCCACTCCACCCGTCATCTCGGACGTGCAGCGGCCGAGCTGGGGAAGACCGCGGATTCAGACCAATACACCGCCCTGGCCGCCGAGGTGACGGAAGCCTTCCGTCACCGGTACGTCCTGCCGACCGGCCGCATGACGAGCGACAGTCCCACCGCCTACGCCCTGGCAATCGCCTTCGACCTGCTCACCCCCGAACAGCGTCGGAACGCGGGGGACCGGCTCGCCGAACTCGTCCTCGCGGACGACGCCCGTATAGCCACCGGCTTCGTCGGCACCCCACTGATCTGCGACGCACTCACCGACACCGGCCACCTGGACGTCGCCTACCAGTTGCTGCTCCAGACCGAGTGCCCCTCATGGCTGTACACCGTGACCCAGGGCGCGACCACGATCTGGGAGCGCTGGGACAGCCTGCGCACCGACGGCAGCCTCAACCCGGGCGGGATGACCTCCTTCAACCACTACGCTCTCGGCGCCGTCGCGGACTGGCTGCACCGGGTCGTCGGCGGCATCACCGCCACGGGTCCCGGTTACCGGGAAATCGCCTTCCGGCCGCGGCCCGGAGGAGGCGTCACCTGGGCCCGCACCCGCCACGAGACCCCGTACGGAACCGCGGCCCTTTCCTGGGAACTGACCGACTCGGGTCTGACCGCCCGCTGCACCGTACCCGAAGGAACCCGCGCCGTCGCCGAGTTGCCCGGATGCCCACCCGTTCCCATCGGCCCGGGAGAGCACGTCCTCGAAACCGCCGCAATCGCCGGAGAAACCGCCTGAACGAAACGTATTTACCAACCCTGGACTGCCCGGCGCGACCGCTTCTGCGCCGGGCAGTCCAGGCGTTTTCGGGCCCTGTTCATGAGTCCTGCATAAATATCGTGGATGCCTGTGATCCAGCAAGACAATGAAGGGAGATGCCAAGGCGGATTCCATTGAAATTTTCAAGCCGTTTCAATCCAGAGAGACCTCGTATCCGCTGGTCAGCGACTTATCCGAAGAAGTCTCGTCGGAAGGTTGACCCGAAGGTGAACAGGCAATAGCTTTCCGTCTGTTGGGCAAGACGCTTCACGAGTCGGCGCCGAGATGTGCGAAATCTACTGCCGTGGGACGCGGCAGGGATGTCTCGAAAGAAGCGGAAAAGAAGATGCATGTGCATGCGTGCGACGCATGAATTCATGCTGTTCTCGCCAGCCGGGGGCCACTCGAGATCCTGACATCCTGAGTGGCCCTCATTTTCCCGTGACGGAATATAGAGCAGCCGTCCATAGGTATCCGGAGAGCCGCTGTGAACAGAAGACAATTTCTCTCTGCCGCCACCCTCACCGCGTTGGCCGCTGCCATGGTCCCGGTCATGGGCGGCCAGGCCGCAGGCGTGACGGACTCCGCCGCGCAAGAAAGGGCCGACGCCCTGCTGACCAGGATGACGGCGGCAGAGAAGGAGGCCCTCGTACGCTGCGACTTCGCGGCCGTTGCCCACCTGGGCATCCCCGCCCTGACCATGGTCGACGCGTCCGCCGGCCTCCGAGGGGAAAAGGGGGTGACGGCCTTTCCCGTCCCCGTCGCTCAGGCGGCGACCTTCGACGAGGATCTCGTCGGTCGCATCGGAGAAGCGATCGGTGCCGAGGGCAGGGGCAAGGGCTACAACAACGTACTGGGCCCGACCGTCGATGTGACGCGTACCTGGCACTCCGGACGCCAGTCCGAGGGCATGGGAGAAGACCCCCTGCTCGCCGGTCGGCTGGGCGCAGCTGCCACGGTCGGCTTGCAGAGCCGGCAGGTGGTCGCCACCGTGAAGCACTTCGCCGCCTACACGCAGGAGACCAACCGGTTCTTCACCGACACCAAGGTGTCCGACCGTGCCCTGCACGAGATCTACGAGGCGCCTTTCCGCCACGTGGTCGCCGCCGCACCGACCACGTCGGTGATGATGGCCTACCCGAGGGTCAACGGCGTCTTCGCGACGCAGAACCCTGCCCTGTTCAACGATCTCAAGACGGGTCTCGGCCTCCAGGGGTACACGGTGCCGGACTTCTGGGCCGGCGACGACCAGGTCGCAGCCGCCCGGGCGGGCATGGACCTCGCCGGACTCGGCACCGGCGCGGTGACGGTTCCCGAGGGCGGCCTTACGGGAGGGGCGATCCCGGCCGCGCGGCTCGACGACGCCGCACGACGCATCCTCGTCACGATGTTCGCCAACGGCCTCTTCGACAGCCCCGTCCCTGTTCCTGCCGCAGATGTCAGTACACAGGCCCACCGGGACCTCGCCCACGAGGCCGCGATCTCCTCCGCGGTCCTCCTCGCCAACCGTTCCTCGGCCCTTCCGCTGACCGCCTCGGTGAAGTCACTGGCCGTCATCGGCCCCGGCGACACCGACGCCCTGACCGGAGTCGGCGGATCCAGCTACGTCGATCCCGGAACCTGGACGACCCCTCTCCAGGCCATCCGTGACCGCGCCGGAAGCGCCGTCACGGTCACCCATGCGCAGGGCACCAAGGGCGACCTTCCCCTGGCCACGGTCCCCTCGACCGTGTTGCGCGACAACGCGGGCAAGCCCGGCCTTACCGCGTCCTACTTCGCGGGCGCCGACCCCAGCGGGGCTCCGGTGCTGACGAGGACCGACGCGGGGGTCGACTTCACCACCACCCCCGCTCCGAATCTGCCCGCCGTCTGGTCAGTGAAGTGGACAGGCACCCTCATACCGACCACCACCGGCCTTCACCGCTTCTCCCTGCTGCCCGCCGGTACAGCCACGCTGAAGATCAATGGGGCCACGGTGGTCTCCGGCACCCGCCAGATGCGACGTTTCTTCCTCGGACCGTTCGACTACCCGCTCCAAGGGACCGCCCAGCTCACCGCGGGCCGCGCTGTGAGCATCGAACTGACCTATTCCAACGCCACCGCCGAAACCGGCACCTGCGGCTTGACCCTGGGCTGGCAGCCCGACTCGCTCATCCCCACAGCCGTCACGGCGGCACGAGCGGCCGACGCCGCCGTCGTCTTCGTCAACCGGATCGCCGGCGAGGCCATGGACCACGCACAACTCGACCTGCCGGGCGACCAGAACCAGCTCGTCAGCGCCGTGGCAGCCGCGAACCCCCGCACGATCGTCGTCCTCAATACCGACGGCCCCGTGGCCACACCCTGGCTGAACGAGGTGGAAGCCGTCATACAGCTCTGGTACGGGGGCCGAGGCATGGGTACCGCCCTCGCCGCCGTCCTCTTCGGCGACAGCGACCCCTCCGGCCGCCTTCCCGTCACCTTCCCCACCGACGCGACCCAGGGACCCGGCACCACCGGCGCAACCTACCCGGGCACGAACGGCACGGTCACCTACGACGAAGGCATCTCCGTCGGGTACCGCTACTACGACGCCGCAGGTCAGCAACCACGCTTCGCCTTCGGCCACGGCCTCTCCTACACATCCTTCGCCCACGGATCCCTGGAAGTCGCCTACGACCGCGCGAACAGACACGTCACCCTCTCCGTGACTGTCACCAACTCAGGGCCGCGCAAGGGCACGGAAGTCGTCCAGATCTACGCCACGCTGCCGGGGGCGGCGGCAGCGGAGCCCCGCCGCCTGGTCGCCTTCCGCAAGGTCACGCTCGACGCAGCGGGTTCCCGACGGCTGACCTTCACCATCCCGCAGGAGGACCTGTCCGTCTGGCAGTCGAGCGGCTGGACCCTTGGCCCGGGCCTGTACACCTTTGCCACGGCAAGCTCGTCCCGCCACCTGACAGCACAGCGAAGCGTGACCGTCGGCTGACCTCGCCCGACTCCAATGCCTGGAACGGCCCCGCACGGAAGCCCCCCGGCCTCCCTCCGTGCCCAGTCACCGAACAGGGCTTCGCACGACCTCCACGAGAGCGTGCGAGCCGTGGGGCGCGGGACGCGTATCATCCCGCGCCCCGTCCGCCGTGTCCTTTCCCCGCCGATGCCCCCACCCGCACCGCTCACCCTTCCTTTTTCTCCTCCTTCGATCCGACCACGGCACGGAGCATTCCCATGTCCTCAGCACCACGAAGCCCAGCCGCACGACGCGCTGTGCATCGCCGTACCGCGGCGGTCGTCGCCGCCCTCATCGGCCCGCTGTCCGCGTGCGGCGGCGACGTCGGTGCGGACAACGACACCCTGCGGATCACCGCCAACGTCACCGACCGCGTTTCCATGGACGCGGTGGTCGCGGCCTTCGGCCGGCTCAATCCGGATACCAAGGTGTCCGTGACCTATGCCGAAACGGACCAGCTCCAACAGAACCTCCCCGCCCAACTCGCTTCGGAAGACGGCCCCGACGTCTTCACGGTATGGCCCGGCAACGGGAACCCGGCCTCCGTGAAGCGCCTGCAGGCGGAGGGTCGGCTCTACGACCTCAGTGCACGCCGGTTCGCCGTGGACCTTCCCGAAGACGCCGCCTCAGTCGTCCAGGTCGGCTACCACACCTTCGCCGTACCAGCCAACTACAGCGGCATCGGAGTCATTTACTCCAAGGAAGCCCTCGCCGCGATCGGCGCCGAAACACCGAAGACCTGGGACGAGTTGATCGGTCTGTGCCGGCTCGCGCGGGCGAAAGGAACCACCATGCTGGCGCTGGGTAACGAGACCCCCTGGGTCACCCAACTGGTCGGCTACGCCCTCGTCGCGACCACCGTGTACGCAACTACCCCGGACTTCGACCAGAAAATGCAGGATGGGGAGGCGACCTTTGCGGCCTCCGGCTGGGAAACAGCCCTTGAGAAATACCTGACGATGAACGACGACGGCTGCTTCTCCGAGGATCCCCTGGGAACCACGTACGAGGACACCATCGCCGACGTGGCGGAGAACCGAGCCGTCGGCGTCGTGCAGGTCGCAAGCAGCCTGACCGAGATCCAAGCGGCCTCTCCTGGACTCGAGCTGGGCATCTTCGTCCTGCCGGCCGGGAACACGCCTGCACGCACCCGCATGCCGGCCGCCATCTCCGCGGCCTACGGCCTGAATGCGAAAGGCAAGCGCATGAAGGCCGCGCTGGCGTTCGCGGACTTCCTCGGATCAGCAGCGGGGCAAAATGCCTACAACCGTGCAGGGGCGACCTTGCCGGCCATCCCGAACGACGACTTCGACGTCAAACCCGCGCTCGCTGCGACAGCGGAGCAACAACGGGCCGGGAAGACCGTGCCGTTCATGGACCAGCTCTGGCCCCACCCCGGCGTCCAGACGGAGCTCTTCGCGCAGATGAAACTGCTGTTCGCCGGCCGCACCACGGTGGAGGCCGCGCTGCACGCCCTGGACCGCGCGTACACCTCTGAATCTTGAAGACCGATTCGGTTGATCCGCCACGACCGCGCTCGTCATGTCTAGCTTTAACCTCGATCT